>DAOLLE010000386.1:0-3836 GCA_035331205.1 Burkholderiaceae bacterium | reverse complement strand
CATCAAGATCAACCAGATCGGCACCCTGAGCGAGACCTTCGCCGCCATCGAGATGGCCAAGCGCGCCGGCTACACCGCCGTCGTGTCGCACCGCTCGGGCGAGACCGAGGACTCGACGATCGCCGACATCGCCGTGGCCACCAACGCCGGCCAGATCAAGACCGGCTCGATGAGCCGTTCGGACCGCATGGCCAAGTACAACCAGCTGCTGCGCATCGAGGAAGACCTGGGCGACGTGGCGGTGTACCCGGGCCGCGCGGCCTTCTACAACCTGCGCTGATCGGGCGGAGTCGGTCTGCAAGGCATGGCGGCGAAGCTCTCGATGCGCGGGGTCACCCTGGTGCTGCTGGGCCTGCTGGGCCTGGTGCACGTCGAGCTGTGGTTCGGCCACGCCGGGGTGCCGCGTGTGCTCGAGCTGCGCGCCCAGATGGCCGAGCAGCAGGAGCTCAACGCCCAGGCGCGTGCGCGCAACGACCGGCTGCAGGCCGAGGTCACCGACCTGCAGACCGGCCGCGAGATCATCGAGGAAAAGGCCCGCGGCGAGCTCGGCATGGTGCGGCCCAACGAGCTGCTGGTGCAGTACACCGGCGGCAAGTCGCGCTGACGCTGCCTGGCAGGATCGGCATCCTCACGACGGCCCGCTCGACGCGGGCCGTTGCCTTTTTCAGGCCGGGAGGGTGGCCTCAAGGCTGAGCAGGGCGTCGAACTGGCTGGCGGGCACCGGCCGGGAGAAGAGGTAGCCCTGGCCGTAGTCGCAGCCCGCAGCGAGCAGCAGGTCGCGCTGCTGCTCGGTCTCGATGCCCTCGGCCACCACCTTCAGGCCCAGCTTGTGGGCCATCATCACGATGCCCTCGCACAGCGCCAGGTCGGGCGAGTTCGGGGCGAGGTTGCTGACGAAGGCGCGGTCGATCTTGATGTAGTCGATGTCCAGCCGGTTCAGGGAGGCCAGCGACGAGTAGCCGGTGCCGAAGTCGTCCAGCGCCACCTGCACGCCCGCATCGCGAAAGCGCAGCAGCTGCCGGGTCACTTCGGGGCCGGCTTCCATCAGCAGGCCTTCGGTGATCTCGACCACCACGCAGGAGCCATCCACATCCAGCGAGCGCAGGTGGTGCAGCCAGGCCGACAGCGCCAGGCGGCCATTCTCGAACTGCAGCGGCGAGACATTGATGCTGACCTGGAAGTCCGGTCGCGCCCGGCGCCAGCGCGCCGCCTGCCGCGCGGCCTCATGGAAGACCCAGTCGCCGATCTCGTGGATCATCCCGGTGGATTCGGCGACCGGGATGAACTCGGCCGGGCTGATGAAGCCCCGCTCGGGATGCAGCCAGCGCAGCAGCGCCTCGGCCTTGTGCGCGCGGCCGCTGGCAAGGTCGACGATGGGCTGGTAGTACAGCTGCAGCTGGTGCTGGGTCTGGGCGGTGCGCAAGTCGGTGATCAGGCGCATGCGCTCGTGTGACGCCACCTGCATGGCGGGGGCGAAGTACTGGGCGCAGTTGCGCCCCTCGCGCTTGGCGGCGTACATGGCCTGGTCGACGTTGCGCAGCAGCTCTTCGGGCGTGGCCGCATCGTCCGGGTAGAAGGTCACGCCGACGCTGCCGGTCACGTAGACCAGGTCCGAGCCGAGCCGGAAGGGCTGCGACACGGCCCGCAGCACGTCGTGCACCACCCGCGTGACCGCGGTGGGGTCGGCCACGTCGCCCAGCAGGATCATGAACTCGTCGCCGCCCAGGCGGGCCACGGTGTCGACCTCCCGCACGCACAGCTGCAGGCGCTGGGCGGCCTCCTGCAGCAGCACGTCGCCCCAGGCGTGCCCGAGCGAGTCGTTGACCTCCTTGAATTCGTCGAGGTCGAGCATCAGCAGTGCCGCGGGGCGGCCGCTGCGGTCGCTGGCCAGCATTTCGCGCTGCAGGCGGTCGCGGAACATGTTCCGGTTGGGCAGGCCGGTGAGGGTGTCGTAGTTGGCCTGCTGCCAGATCAGGTCCTGGGCGCGCTTCTTGTCGGTGACATCGGCGACGCTGCCCACCATGCGCAGGGGCCGGCCGTCACCATCGCGCTCGACCACCCGGCCGCGGTCGAGCACCCAGATGACGCGGCCATCCTTGCGCCGCATGCGGTGTTCGTGCTCGTAGTCGCCGTGGCCTTCCAGGCACTCGCCCAGCGCGCGGTTGATGTCGTCGGCGTCCTCTTCTAGCAAACACTCCAGGAAGTCGGCCAGTGTCCCGCTGAGTTCGCCGTCCTCGTAGCCGAGGATTTCCTGCCAGCGCTGGCTCAGCTTCAGCTGCCCCGAGGGGATGTGCCAGTCCCACACCGCGTCGCCCGTGGCCTCCATGGCGAAGCGCAGGCGCCGCTCGCTTTCCTCGACGCGCAGCTGGGCCTCGCGGATGTCGGTGATGTCGTGGGCGATCACCAGGATCCGCGGCCGGCCATCCGGCCCGAGGAAGGGCTTCTTGATGGAGCGGAAATGGCGCAGGCTGCCCGTGCGCGCATCGCGCGACTCCTCGTGCACCACCTCGGTCTCGCCGCGTGCCATGACCCCCTGAACGTTGCGCCGGAAGGCCTCGGCCATCTCCGGCGGGCAGCCGAAGTCGCCGTCGTGCTTGCCCACCATCGCCTCCGGTGTGGTGCCGTAGAAGCGTGCCACGGGGGCGTTGGTCAGCAGGAAGTTGCCCTCGTGGTCCTTGAGGATGATGAAATCCGGGCTCTCGTCCAGCACCGTGCGCAGCAGGGTCGACTGCTCGCGCAGATCGGCTTCGACCTGCAACAGGCGCTCGGTGATCGCATTGGCCATCGCCAGTGCGGGTTCCTCCGCCCCGCCTGGGGTCGCGGCCACGGCGTCGATGCCATGGCGCAGGGCCTGCAGGCTGGGCGTGGAATCGGAGGGGCTCATGGTCGTCCGGCGGTCAGTCGGCGTGCGGTGCGGTCTTTGCACTATCGGAATGCAGCCGCAGGAATCGAGGGCGCGGTGGTTGGTGCGCGCGTGACCAAATGCCGCCGCAGTGGGGCGTGGACCCGGCGCGTCGGCCCGATTCTGCCGAGCCGCTGCGACGAAAAACGGGGCTCAGAGGCCCCGTTGCTTCGATGCAGTCGGCTGTCAAGCCGCGCAGGTCCTCACTCGTCGGCACCCACGCCCAGCAGCGGGATGCCGTTGTCGCCGGAGACGCCCAGCAGGCCGGCCTTGCTGTAGATGCCCAGCTTCTCGCGCGTGTCGGCGATGTCCAGGTTGCGCATGGTCAGCTGGCCGATGCGGTCCAGCGGGGTGAACGCCGCGTCTTCGACCTTCTCCATCGACAGCCGCTCGGGCTTGTAGGTCAGGTTGGGGCTCTCGGTGTTCATGATCGAGTAGTCGTTGCCGCGGCGCAGTTCCAGCGTCACCTCGCCGGTGATGGCACGCGCCACCCAGCGCTGGGCGGTCTCGCGCAGCATCATGGCCTGCGAGTCGAACCAGCGGCCGTGGTACAGCAGCTTGCCCAGCACGCGGCCGTTGCTGCGGTACTGGCCGAGGGTGTCCTCGTTGTGGATGCCGGTGACCAGGCGCTCGTAGGCGATGTGCAGCAGCGCCATGCCCGGGGCCTCGTAGATGCCGCGGCTCTTGGCCTCGATGATGCGGTTCTCGATCTGGTCGCACATGCCCAGGCCGTGGCGGCCACCGATGCGGTTGGCCTCCTCGAACAGCGCCAGCAGGGTCGGGAAGGTCTGGCCGTTCAGCGCCACGGGCACGCCTTCCTCGAAGCGCACGCTCACCGTCTCGCGCTTGACTTCCACATCGTCGCGCCAGAAGGCCACACCCATGATGGGCTTGACGATGCTGATGCCGGCGTTCAGGAACTCCAGGTCCTTCG
>DAOLLE010000385.1:0-3862 GCA_035331205.1 Burkholderiaceae bacterium | reverse complement strand
CCGGTGCCGGGCGAATCGGCCCACGAACTGCGCGCGCTGCTCGAAGAACTCGGCCGGCGGCAACGCCCGCGGCTACACGCTGGGGAGCCGGGCCTGCCCGCTCGGTGCCCACTACCTGCCGGTGCCGGGCGAATCGGCCCACGAACTGCGCGCGCTGCTCGAAGAACTCGGCCTGATGCGCTTCGAGTATGGCCGCTGGGTCGCCGATGAGCGCCACCTCTGCCACAGCCCGCAGGAGCGGCTGTTTTACGAGGGCGCCTGGCACGAGGGCCTGCTGCCACCGGCCGAACCCGGCTCGGCCCGGCTGGCGCAGTACCGCCGCTTCGCCGACCTCGTCGCCGCGGCGCAGCGCGAGCTGGGCTTTGCCCTGCCCAGCCACCGCGCGCCCTGGACGGCCGGGCACGCCGCGCTGGACGCCCAGCCCTTCGCCACCTGGCTCGACGCCCAGGGCCTCAGCGACCCCGCGCTGCGTTGGTATTTGGACTACGCCTGCCGCGACGACTACGGCGCCGACGCCCGTGGCGTCTCCGCCTGGGCCGGGCTGCACTACTTCGGCAGCCGGCACGGCTTTCACGCCCCCGGCGACGACGCGCCGGAGCGCGAGCCCGTCTTCACCTGGCCCGAGGGCAACGCCTGGCTGACCACCCGGCTGGCCCAGCCGCTCGGCCCCGAGCGCCTGCACACCGGCCAGACCGTGCTGCGCGTCGAGTCCGGCCAGCACGCGGTGCAGGCGCTGGTCTGGGACGAGGCGGCGCAGGCCGCGCGCCTCTGGCTGGCGCCGCTGGCTGTGCTGGCGCTGCCGCTGCACGTGGCCGCGCGGGTCTGGCCCGATGCCCCCGCGGCTTTGATGCAGGCCGCACGCGACACCCCGCAGGCGCCCTGGCTGGTCGCGAATCTGCAGCTGCGCGCGCCGCTGCTGGCGCGAGTCGGCACCGAACCTGCCTGGGACAACGTGGCCTATGGCAGCGCCGGCCTGGGCTACGTCGACGCCAGTCACCAGGCTCTGCGCCCCGACCTGCCCCGCACTCTGCTCACCGCCTACCTTGCCCTGCCGACCTCGCGCCGTGGTGAGCTGCTCGCCGCCCGCCCCGAGCAGGCCGCCCGCTGGATCCTGGCCGACCTGGCCGCCCTGCACCCCGACCTGCCCGCCCAGCTCGAACGCATCGACCTGATGCGCTACGGCCACGCCATGGCCATCCCCGCCCCCGGCGTGCGCGGCTCACCCGCCCGCGCGGCGCTGAGGAATCTGCCCGGGCGCATCCGCCTGGCCCACGCCGACCTGGCGGGGTATTCGGTGTTCGAGGAGGCCTACAATGCCGGAATTGAGGACAAAACCATGGGCTGAATCGATGGGTCGAGCCATCAGATGCTCAATCGAGCGAATCGAGAATAACCGTATGCAGCATATAGGTCTGGGTGGCTGGAGATTCTTTCTGTCGTTCCTGGTTGCTATTTCCCACTTGTACGGATCCATGATTCATGGGCCTGCGGCCTATGCCGTGTGGGGGTTTTATGTGCTCAGCGGGTACCTGATGACCTACATCATCAACGAGCGCTATGGCGATCAGGCCGACGGGCTGAAGAAATATGCTCGCAACCGATTCCTGAGAATCTATCCCCTGTACGGCCTGGCCTTCGTGCTGGGGGTATGCACGATCGAGTGGTCGCGGGCGAGCGGCATCGAGCTGCAGCGGCTGAACCCGGAGTTCTTCCGGCCCGGTTCGGTGCGTGAGTGGCTGGTCGCGGCATCACTGCTGCCGATGCTTCCCAAGGGCGGCTTGCCGGTCCCCGTGTCCTCGGCGTTGGCGATCGAAGTGGGGTTTTATCTGCTCATTGCCATCTTCGCGACCCACAAGCGCGGCGTATGGGGTGCGCTGGTGATGGCTTTGCTGATCAATCTGGAAATCGGTATCCGGACCGAAACATTCGCCCAGCGCTACGCCACGTTCCTTCCGACTTTGGTGGCCTTTCTCGCCGGTTCCCTGGTCTACCACCATCGCAAGGATTTGCAGAAACTGGTTTTCCCTCGGCTCAGCATGCTGGTCTGGGTGCTGCACTGTCTGGTCTGGCTCAAGTACGACAGCTGGCCGTGGCGCAGCGGCCTGTATCTCTCCGTTGTCCTGTCGGCCTGGGTGGTGATATCGCTGTGCGAGGTCCGAGAGGGCGGTTTCTCGAACCTGCTGGGCGAGATGTCCTATCCGGTCTATCTGTTCCACACCACGGTGGGGGCATGGTTCCTGGGGTCCTTCGGATACGAGCGGCCGATCGGCTTCTTCCTGCTGTCGTTCGCCCTGACCCTGGTGATCTCCTATCTGGTGATCGTGTTCATCGACCGGCCGCTGCATCGGCTCAAGGTCAGCGTGCGTCCATCCCCGCAGTCCTGATCCGCGGTTCGGAATGCGCAATGGCGCTGCGCGCCCAGGCGCGGCGCTCGACGCGCGCGGGCTGAAAGGCGGCGATCAGCGCATCCATCACCGCCTGGGCGGCGGGGCCGCAATCTCGATCGCGGTTGCAGACGTAGACGTCCAGCGTGACGACGCCGAGCTCGGGCCAGGTGTGCAGCGCGAGGTGCGACTCGGCCAGCAGCAGCAGGCCGGTGACGCCGGTCTGCGTCTGACCTGGCGCGGGCGTGAAGCGGTGGAAGAGCTCGCCAACCACGGTCAGCCCGGCGGCGGCGATGGTCCGCTCGCAGAGGGCCTGCAGCGCGGCCGCGTCGGTCAGCAGCGGCCGGCCATCCGGCGCTTCGGGGCAGCCGTGGAGTTCCGCGCTGAGGTGCAGGCCGTGCATGGGGCCGGTTGTAGCACGGCCCGGGCTGAGCACCGGGCCGCGGACGGCGGCGTCAGCCCTGCAGGCCCAGCCGCCGGCAGAGCTCCAGCACCGTGGCGCTGGTGTTCATCGTGTAGAAGTGCAGGGCGGGTACGCCGCCCTGGATCAGGCGCTCGCACAGGGCGGTCACCACGTCCAGCCCGAAGGCCTTGATGCTGGCGCTGTCGTCGCCGAAGCTCTGCAGGCGCAGGCGCACCCAGCGCGGGATTTCGGCGCCGCAGCCTTCGGCGAAGCGCAGGATGCCGCTGCTGTTGGTGATCGGCATGATGCCGGGCACGATCGGCAGCGCCACGCCCAACGCCTGCGCTTCGTCGACGAAGCGGAAGTAGGCGTCGGCGTTGAAGAAGAACTGCGTGATGGCCGAGTCGGCGCCGGCCTGCACCTTGGCCGCGAAGGCCTGCAGGTCGGCCTGGGGCGAGCGGGCCTGCGGGTGGGTTTCCGGGTAGGCGGCCACCTCGATGTGGAAGTGGTCACCGGTCTCGGCGCGGATGAAGGCCACCAGATCGCTGGCGTAACGGAACTCGCCCATCTGGCCGTAGCCGCTGGGCAGGTCGCCGCGCAGCGCGACGATGCGGCGCATGCCCATGGCGCGGAACTGCGCCAGGCGCTCACGCACCGACTCGCGCGTGGCGCCCACGCAGGTGAAGTGCGAGGCGCCCTGCTGGCCCTCGTCGAGGATGGCCTGCACGGCGGCCAGGGTGCCGTCCTGGGTCGTGCCGCCGGCGCCGTAGGTGACCGAGCAGAACTGCGGGTTCAGCGCGTAGAGCTCTTGGCGCACAACCGCCAGCTTGGCCGCGCCCTCGGGCGTCTTGGGCGGGAAGAACTCCAGGCTCAGCGGCAGGGAGGGGGAAGTCGTCATGGCAGATCCGGTGGAGCCCCTGGCCTCAGCCCGCGGCCTTCTTGGGCGTGGACTTGGCGATCGGCTTGTCGGTGGGCGCGAGGTGGCGGGCCCAGAGGAAGAATTCGGTGTTGCCGTTGCCGCCGGTGATGGGGCTCTGGAAGTAGGCGTGCACCTTGATGCCGTGGTCGCGGCAGC
>DAOLLE010000384.1:0-3868 GCA_035331205.1 Burkholderiaceae bacterium | reverse complement strand
CATGCCCACCCAGGCCGATGCCCGGCCGGCGCAGCGGTTTGGCTCTGTCGCCCTGGGCGGCCCGAGCCAAACCGCCGCGCCGGCCGGGCATCGGCCTGGGTGGGCATGGGGGAATATCCGGCTTGGCGGGATGACCGAGGGATACTTCCTGCCGAGTATGCGGCCTGGGCAGCGACGAAGGCCGCAGCGCAGGCCGTGAAACCCGAATCAGCGCTCGCGCAGCGCGTAGGCCTTGGCCTTGAGCACTGGTTTGAGCAGGTACGACAGCACCGTCTTCTTGCCGGTGAGGATGTCCACTTCCGCCGTCATCCCGGGGATGATCGGCTGTTCGTCGCTGAAATGCACGCGGTCGGTACGCACGCGCACCAGGTAGAAGGCGTTGCCGCGTTCGTCGACCTGGGTATCCGGGCTGATATTTTCCACTTTCGCCGACAGGCCGCCGTAAATCGAAAAATCGTAGGCGGTGAACTTCACATTGGCGGTTTGGCCGGGGTGAATGAAGGCAATGTCCTTGGGCTGAACCTTGGCCTCCAGCACCAGTGCGTCGTCCAGCGGCACGATTTCGACGAGGTCCTTACCGGGTTGCACCACGCCGCCCACCGTGTTGGCCAGCAGGCGCTGCACGCGCCCGCGCACCGGGGATTTGACCTGGGCCTTGTCGACCTTGTCGGCCAGCGCGACCGCCCCCTCGCTGAGGGCATTCAGACGCGCCAGCACTTCTGACAATTCCTTGCGCGCTTCGTTGCGAAACGACAACTCGGTTTCCGTGATCTTGCGCTGCGCCTCGCCGATGGCCGCCTGCACGCGAGCAATTTGCGCGCCCGTCTGTTCCACCTCGCCGTTGGCGCGGCTGACCTCGCGCTCGAGGCGCAGCACCTCGACCTCGGAAATCGCACCGCTGCGCAGCAGTGGACGGGTCTTGGCGAGTTCCTGGCGGGAAATGTCCAGCGAGCGCTGGGCCGCACTGCGACGCGCGCGCGCTTCGGTGGCTTCCTGCTCGCGCTGCATCAGCTGCTGGCGGTTGATCGACACCATGGCCGCCAGCTCGGACACCTTCGACTGGTAGAGGTTGCGCTCCTCGTCGATGATGCGCTGGGTTTCCGGGTCGTTGGGCGGGGCGACCGGAGGCTGGAAGGCGCCGCCCTCGGCCAGGGCCTTCAAGCGCGCCTGCTTGACGCGCAGCGCGAAGCTCTGTGCCGCGCTTTCTCGCACGCCGGAGGTGGCGCGGGTTTCGTCGATGCGCAGCAGCAGCTGGCCGGCCTCGACCTCCTGGCCCTCGCGCACCAGGATCGCCGACACCACGCCGCCGTCGAGCGACTGCACCACCTGCAGCTGGCGCGAGGGGATCACCTTGCCGTCGCCACGGGTCACCTCGTCGATCGGCGCGAAGGCCGACCAGCCCAGCAGCAAGACCACCACCACGACGGCTGCGCGTACGATGCGCTGCGCCCGCGCGGTGCCCTCGCGCGACATCAGCTCGTCGGCTTCGAGTTCGTAGCTGGCCATGGGGCCGGCGGCGGCGGCCTGGTCGGCGACCGTGCGGCCGAACAGGCGGCGTGTGAGCGGGTCGAGCCGGGCGCGCAGGCCCTCGAGGCCGCCCAGCAAGCGCCGGCCGAACGAAAAGAGGCGATCGTTCATCAGGCGGCCCTCGCGATGCGCCCGGACTGCAGGGCTTCCAGGATGCGGTCGCGCGGGCCGTCGGCGACCACCTTGCCGCCGTCGATGACGACCACGCGATTGACCAGCGCGAGCATCGAGGTGCGGTGCGTGACCAGTACCACCGTCTTGTCGGCCGCGAATTCGGAGACCTTGCGCGTGACCTGCGCCTCGGTGGAGAAGTCCATCGCGCTGGTGGGCTCATCCAGCAGCAGCACCGGGGCGTGGTGCAGCACCGCGCGGGCGATGCCCACCGCCTGGCGCTGGCCGCCGGAGAGCAGGTCGCCGCGCTCGCCCACCGGCATGTCGAAGCCGCGCGGGTGGCGGTTGACGAAATCGAGCAGGCAGGCGGTGTCGGCGGCGTGCACGACGGCCTGGTCGTCGGCGTAGGGCAGGCCCAGCGTGATGTTCTCGCGCAGCGTGCCGTAGAACAGCGTCACGTCCTGCGACACGTAGGCGATGTTGCGCCGCACGTCGGCCGGGTCGAGCTGGCGCAGGTCGATGCCGTCGAGCAGCACCGCGCCGTCGCTGGGCTGGTACAGGCCGAGCATGAGCTTTTGAAGCGTGGTCTTGCCCGAGCCGACGCGGCCGATCAGTGCCACGCGCTCGCCCGCGGCGATGCGCAGGTTGATGCCGTCGAGCACCGCGTCGTCGCGGCCCGGGTAGGCGAAGCGCACATTGCGCAGCTCGATCTCGCCCTTGAGCTCGCGCCGGTGCAGGAAGGCCGGCCCGCCCTCGCGCTCGGTCGGGCGCTCCATCACCTTCTCGAGCGACTGCAGTGCGGTGCGCGCGCCCTGGTACTGCATCAACAGCGCGACGATCTGGCCGGCCGGCGCCAGCGCGCGCGAGGCCAGCGCGGTACAGGCGATCAGCGCGCCCATCGTCAGCTCGCGCTGGGTGATGAGCTGCACGCCCACCACCACCACGCTGAGCGAGACGATCTGCCCCAGCCAGGCGGTGCCGTAGTTGGCCTTGGCCGAGAGCTCGCGCATGTGCACCTGCATCTGCGCGAGGAAGTGGTTGTTGCGCTCCCAGCGCGACTGGATCACCGATTCGGCGGCCTGCGTCTTGATGGTCTCGATGCCGGTCAGCGCCTCGACCAGCGTGGCGTTGCGCTGCGCGCTGGCCTGGTAGGTGGACTGCGCCAGCTCGTGCAGGCGGTGCTGCAGCACGAAGCCGACGATCAGGATCAGCGCGAAGGCGAGCAGCACCGGCAGCACCAGCCAGGGCGAGATCCAGGCCATCGCGCCGACGAAGAGCAGTGCGAAGGGCAGGTCGATCAGCGCGGTGACGGTGGACGAGGCGATGAAGTCGCGCACCTGCTCGTAGCCGCGCAGGTTGGCCGCGAAGGAGCCCACCGACTGCGGCCGGTGCTCCAGCCGCATGCCCAGCACGCGCTCCATCAGGTGCGCAGCGAGTTGCACGTCGATGCGCGCACTGGCCTCGTCGACGAAGCGGCTGCGCAGCAGGCGCATGTACAGGTCCGCCGCGAGCGCGAGCAGCAGCCCGATGGCCAGCACCCACAGCGTCTCGACCGCGTGGTTGGGCACCACGCGGTCGTAGACGTTCATCGTGAAGATCGGGAAGGCCAGCGCGAAGACGTTGATCAGGAAGGCAGCCCAGAGCACGTCGCGGTAGACCAGCCGCTGGCTGGCGATCGCGCTCCAGAACCAGTGGCCGCTGCGGGTGGGCTTGACCTCGGGCGTGCGTTCGTCGAAGCGGAAGTGCGGCCGCACGAACAGCGTCACGCCGCTGTAGCGCCGCGCCAGCTCGCGCCGGGTCATCAGCACCGCGCCCTGGCCGGTCTCGGGCATCAGCACGCGGGCATCGCCTTCCTTGGTCCAGCCCAGCAGCACGCAGGCGTCGTTGTCCTTGAGCAGCAGGATGGCCGGCAGCGTCGCGATGTCGATGCGGTTGGGCTTGGCGCGCATCAGCCGGGTGGACATGCCCACGCGCCCGGCGGCACGCTCGACCAGGTGCAGCGTCAGGCGCCCCTCCTCCAGCGGCAGGCCCGCGGCCAGCGAGGCGCGCGAGGCGCTGACGCCGTGCAGCCGGCAGACTTCGAGCAGGCAGTCCAGCAGCGGATCGGGGTGCAGCAGGTCCTCGCGCAGCCGGTCCGCATCGGTGGGCGGCGGCGGGGCGGCCGTGGCCGAAGCCTGGGGCCCGGCGGTGACGCCTGAGGCCGTCGCGGCGGGGGGCTCGGCCGGGCCTG
>DAOLLE010000383.1:0-3885 GCA_035331205.1 Burkholderiaceae bacterium | reverse complement strand
CCTCCCCTGGTTCTTGGGACCGCAGGCCATGTCGATCATGGCAAGACCAGCCTGGTCAAAGCCCTCACCGGCATCGACACCGATCGCTTCAAAGAAGAGCAAGAACGCGGCATCACCATCGAGCTAGGCTTTGCCGAGCTTGCGTTGGGTGAGGGCCGAAGTGCGGCGCTGGTCGATGTGCCGGGGCACGAGCGCTTCGTGCGCACCATGGTGGCTGGCGGGGCGGGCGGTGCTGCCCGTTGCGCTGGTCGCGGGGGGGCTGCAGGCCGTCGCGCTGGCGCCCTGGCCGCAGGGCGGCGTGCAGGTTCTGGCGCTGGCGCTGCTGGTGGCGCTGTTGCGCGGGCGCCCGCCTCGTGCGGCCGCGCTCATCGGGCTGGCCTTCGGCTTTGCCTGGATGCTGGGCACCTTCTTCTGGCTCTTCGTCAGCATGCACCGCTACGGCCACTTGCCGGCGCCGCTGGCGGCCGCCGCGGTGGTGGCGCTGGCGGCGGCAATGGCGCTGTACCCGGCGGCCGCGGCGGCGGCCTTTGCGGCCTGGGCACCCGCCGGGCGTGGCCGCGCGATCGCGCTGTGGGGCTGCCTCTGGCTGGCCTGCGAGCTGGCCCGGGCGCAGTGGCTGACCGGTTTCCCCTGGGGGGCCGTGGGCTATGCCCACGTCGATTCGGCGCTGGCGCTGCTGGCGCCCTGGCTGGGTGTCTACGGCCTCGGCGCAGTCGCGGCGATGCTGGCGGCGGGCTCGGCGCTGCAGGCGCTCGAGGGCCGGGGCCGCTGGCGCTTCGCCGCCGCCGTGCCGGCCTTGGCGCTGACGCTGCTACCGGCCTGGCGCGGCCCGGACTTCACCGAACCCTCCACCCGCCTGTCGGTGACGCTGCTGCAGGGCAACGTGCCGCAGGACGAGAAGTTCGACTTCGAGCGCCTGCCCGCCACGCTGGCCTGGCATGTGCAGACGATCGCGGGGGCGAAGAGCGACCTGGTGGTCGCGCCCGAGACGGCGATTCCGCTGCTGCCGGCGCAGCTGCCCGACGGACTGTGGGCGCAGCTCAGTGAGCACTTCACCCGCCCCGTGGCTCAGGGCGGCGGCCCCAGCGCGCTGATCGGCGTGCCGCTGGGCGACTTCGACAGCGGCTACACCAACTCGGTGGCCGGGCTCGGCCCGGGGCAGGACGCCTACCGCTATGACAAGCACCACCTGGTACCCTTCGGCGAGTTCGTGCCGCCGGGCTTCCGCTGGTTCATCGAACGCATGCGCATCCCGCTGGGCGATTTTTCCCGCGGCGATCTGGCCCAGCCGTCGTTCGCGGTCGGGCGCGAGCGGGTGGCCCCCAACATCTGCTACGAAGACCTGTTCGGCGAGGAGCTCGCCGCGCGCTGGAACGGCCGCCATGCGGCGCCGACGCTGCTGGCCAATGTCAGCAACATCGGCTGGTTCGGCGACACCGTCGCGGTCGATCAGCACCTGCAGATCTCGCGCATGCGCAGCCTGGAGCTGCAGCGGCCGATGCTGCGCGCCACCAACACCGGGGCGACCGCGATCATCGACCACCGGGCGCGGGTGACGCACCAGCTGCCGCCGCACCAGCGCGGCGTGCTGGTCGGCGAGGTGACCGGTCGGGAGGGGGCGACGCCCTTTGCGCGCTGGGCCGCGCACGGGCAGCTGTGGCCGCTGTGGCTGCTGGCGCTGGGTGGCAGCCTGGCGCTGGTTCGGTGGCGGCCGCGCGCGCAGCACGGCGCCGTGCGCCCGGGATCGTCAGATCAGCGGTGACAGCACCCGCGTGGCCAGGCTGCGCACCAGTTCGGAGGGCGTGGCGCAGGCCGCGTCGAGGCAGCGGCGGGCGTAGGCCGGCTCGCGCAGCAGGCGGTCGGTGTCGATGCGGTCGACGTAGGCACTCATCACCCATTTCAGGTCGGTGAGCGCGAGCAGGTCGGGCGGCTCCGTGCGCTGCGGGATGCGGTGCGCGCGGTGGGTCGGGGCAAGGACGCGGGCCATCGACAGCTCCTGGGCGCCGTCGAAGGTGGCGCTCGACGACACCTTAGAGGCCGTCACCGACGGTTCAGAAGCCGAAATGACCGGCACTTGCGCGGCTGTTGGCCAACCTGGCATCGCGTTGTGATCGGGGTCACGGAACATGGCTGCGGACACGAACGAGACTGCGGTTCTGGCATGCACCGCTATGGAGAACCCTGGGGCCTGGCTCCAGTCGAAGCGGCTTCGTGTAGAGTGCCCCGGCTGGCCAGAGTCCGATGGACCCCACGGCTCGTGGCGCAATCCTTCCCCCGAATCGACACAGGATGTTTTCTATGTTCCGTTTGGCTACTGTCACGACGCTGACGCTGATTCTGGCGGCCTGTTCCAACCCCCCCAAGGTCGAGGCCCCCACTGCGGCGCCAGCCCCGGTGACGACGGCGGCGCCCAAGTCGGCGGCCACGCCCGCCGCCCCCCAGCCGGCGCCCGAATCGCGCGTCGCGCCGGTGGACCTCGGGGCCAATGCCAACACCGGAAAGTCCGGCCTGGCGCCGCACCTCGACCCGGCCAGCAGCCTGTCTCGCGAGCGCAGTGTCTACTTCGATTTCGACCAGTTCGTCATCCGCAGCCAGGACCGCCCGGTGGTCGAGGCGCATGGCAAGTACCTGGCCGCCCAGCGCGCGCTGAAGGTGTCGATCGAAGGTAACGCCGACGAGCGCGGCAGCCGCGAATACAACCTGGCGCTGGGCCAGAAGCGCGCCCAGGCGGTGGTGCAGTCGCTCAAGCTGTTGGGCGCGAGCGACGATCAGCTCGAAGCCGTCAGCTACGGCGAGGAGCGCCCGAAGGCCACCGGCCACGACGAAGAGTCCTGGGCGCAGAACCGCCGCGCCGACATCCGCTACAAGTAAGCGGGCGCGGGCCGGCACCCGGGCCGGATCGCGTGCAGGGCGGGCGCGGATAATGCCGCGCGCTATCGACCGGATCCGCCCATGGCCCTGCTCACCCTTCAAGACGCCTGCCTGGCCTTCGGCCATGTGGCGCTGCTCGACCACACCGCGATGTCGCTGGAGGTGGGCGAGCGCATCGGCCTGATCGGCCGCAACGGCACCGGCAAGTCCTCGCTGCTGAAGATCCTGGCCGGGCTGGAGCTGCCCGACGACGGCCAGCTGCAGATCCAGCAGGGCCTGCGCCGGCATTACGTGCCGCAGGAGCCGAGCTTCCGCGCCGGGGTAACGGTGTTCGAGGCGGTGTCCGACGCGCTGGCCGAAGTGCGCGACCTGCGCCAGCGCTATGAATCCCATGCACCCGGCGAAGACCTGGACGCGCTGCAAAGCCGCATCGAGGCGCTGGACGGCTGGACCTGGGAGCAGCGCGTCGACCAGACGCTCGACCGGCTCGGCCTGCGTGCCGACGCCGCGGTCGACGCCCTGTCGGGCGGGCTGCGCAAGCGCGTCGCGCTGGCCCAGGCGCTGGTGGCCGCGCCCGACGTGCTGCTGCTCGACGAGCCGACCAACCACCTCGACCTCGACGCCATCTTCTGGCTGCAGGAGCTGCTCAAGGCCTTCCGCGGCGCGCTGGTGGTGATCACGCACGACCGCGCCTTTCTGGATGCGGTGTCCACCCGCATCCTCGAGCTCGACCGGGGCATCCTGCGCAGCTACCCGGGCAGCTTCTCGGCCTACGAGGCGGCCAAGGAGCGCGAGCTGCACGCCGAGACGCTGGCCAACGCCCGCGCAGACAAGCTGCTGGCGCAGGAGGAGGTCTGGATCCGCAAGGGCGTCGAGGCGCGGCGTACCCGCAGCGTCGGCCGCGTGGCCCGGCTGCAGCAGCTGCGTGCCCAGCGGGCCGCACGCCGCGACGTGGTCGGCCGCGCCAAGCTGGAGGTGGACGCCGGCGTGCCCAGCGGCAAGATCGTCGCGGTG
>DAOLLE010000382.1:0-3895 GCA_035331205.1 Burkholderiaceae bacterium | reverse complement strand
GGATCACGACCTCCTTGAAGCCGCCAAGGTCGGACTCGTTGGCCGAGAGGATCTCGCTCTTCCAGCCTCGGCGCTCGGCGTGGCGCAGGTACATGCGCAGCAGATCGCCGGCGAACAGCGCCGACTCGTCGCCGCCGGTGCCGGCGCGGATCTCCAGGAAGGCGTTGCGGTCGTCGTCGGCATCGCGCGGCAGCAGCGCGGTCTGCAGCTCGGCATCGAGGCGGGCGAGATCGGATTCGGCGGCAGCGATCTCCTCGCGCGCCATCTCGGCCAATTCCGGGTCATCGAGCATCACCCGCGCTTCAGCCAGGTCGCGCTCGCGCTGCTGGAGCGCATGCCAACGCTCGACCAGCGCACTGGTGCGGGCGTGGTCACGATTGAGTTCACGCAGCCGCTTCAGGTCGGCCGCAACCCGTGGGTCGGCCAGCGCGGCATCGATCTCCGCCAGCCGCACGGTCTGGCGTTCGAGCTGGGTGCGCAGGAAGGGCGTCATGGCGAATGCAGAAAGTGGAACGATGCGGCTCGAGGTCCCGAGGCCCGACCCTACAGGCCCGGGCCGATCCGGCAGCTTCGGTGCGCCGGTGGATGGGCGCCGCTAGGCGTGGCCGCTCTGGGCGCCGTCGCGGTCACCTGCCGCCGGCAGGCTACCGCGCAGGAACAGCCGCGAGACCACCTCGGCGGTGTGCGCACGCTGGTTGGGGTCGGCGTTGTGCAGCTCGGCCAGGGCGCCGTGCAGCATCTTCTGGGTCAGCGCGCGCGACAGGGCCTCCAGCACGTCGTCCACCGAGCCGCCCTTGGCCAGCTGCTTGCGGGCGCGCGCGATCTCGGCGCTGCGCCAGGCGTCGGCCTGGGAATTGAGCGCCTGGATCAGCGGCACCGTGGCGCGCTGGTCCAGCCAGTGCACGAAGTTCTGCACGCCGCTCTCGATGATCGCCTCGGCCTGCGCGACGGCGGCCTGGCGCCGCTCACCGGCGGTCTGGACGATGGCCGACAGGTCATCGACGGTGTACAGATACACGTCGTCGAGCTGCGCGACCTCGGGCTCGATGTCGCGCGGCACCGCCAGATCGACCATGAACATCGGGCGGCGCCGGCGCGCCTTCAGCGCGCGCTCCACCGCACCCAGGCCGATCAGCGGCAGCGTGGAGGCGGTGCAGGAAATCACCGCGTCGAACTCGTGCAGCCGGCTGGGCAGGTCGGCCAGGCGCATCGCCTCGGCGCCGAAGTGCGAGGCCAGCTTCTCACCGCGCTCGAGCGTGCGGTTGGCGATCGCGATGTGCTTGGGCGCCTTGGCCGCGAAGTGCGTCGTCGCCAGCTCGATCATCTCGCCCGCGCCGACGAAGAGCACGCGGATCTTGCGCAGGTCCTCGAACAGCTGCGCCGCCAGCCGCACCGCGGCGGCGGCCATGCTGATCGAGTGCGATCCGATCTCGGTCGAGGTGCGCACCTCCTTGGCCACCGAGAAGCTGCGCTGGAACAGCTGGTGCAGCGTGGTGCCCAGCGTGCCGGCGGAGTCGGCCTCGCGCACCGCCTGCTTCATCTGGCCGAGGATTTGCGGCTCGCCCAGTACCATCGAGTCCAGCCCGGAGGCCACGCGGAAGGCGTGGCGCGCGGCGGCCCCCTGCTCCAGCACGTGGGTGTGGCGCGTCAGGTCGTCGGCGCTGACCCCGCCATGCGTGGCCAGCCACTCCAGGGTCGGGCGCACCAAGTGGCGCGAGCGGCCGGGGTCGGCCGCCACATAGAGCTCGGTGCGGTTGCAGGTGGACAGCAGCGCCACCTCGGGCTGGGCGCGATGCAGGCCTTCACGCAGGCCGCGCAGGGCCGGGGAGAGTTGATCGAGCGTGAACGCGAACCGGCCGCGCAGGTCGACCGGCGCGGTGTGGTGGTTCAGGCTGAGGGCGAAAACGCTCATGGCTCGATTGTAAGATTCTGCCGCCCGTCGCCGGCCTGTTCGGCACGGCGATGCGGCGCTGTTTTGACCAGGATCATTTTCCGGCCCGATCCGGGCCCGCCGCGGGGGCGCATGGGGTTCTTCGACGCAGCCAATCACCTCGTCAATTTCCTGCTGCCGGCCCTTGGGCTGGCGGCGATCGCGGCCGGCCTGGCCAAGGCGCTGTGGCGCCACGAGCTGGCCGGCGTGCGCTGGGGCGGGCTGTTTCGCGCCGCCGCGCTGCTCAACGTCGCGGCGCTCGTGCTCGGCTTGGTCGTCCTCGGCCGCGACGGGCGCATGGGCACCTACGGCCTGATGCTGCTGACCTGCAGCCTGGGGCTGTGGTGGCGCGGCTTCGGGCCTGGCCGGCGCGGTTGACGCCCTGCGGCGGGGAGACCGCGCGGCACCCGCGACTCAGGCGTCGTGCAGCACCCCGTCGGCCAGCCGCAGGGCGCCGTTGCCCACCAGCTCCTCGATCAGCCCGAGCGCGAAGTCCTCCGCCGGCCCCGCCACCCCGGCGCGCGCCTGGCAGCTGGCCAGCAGCGGCGTGGCCACGACCCAGGCCAGCGCCTCGGCCCAGGGCTGGCGCTGTTCTTCCATCAGGTGGTACTTGATCAGCACCTTCGCCGCGTGGCGGGCGTGCTTGCGCGGATCGGCGCGGTGGCCGTCCAGCCGCCGCCGCGCGCGCTCCAGCGCCCCGGCCACGTCGCCAAAGGGCGAGCCGTGCCCGGGGATCACCCAGCGCACCGGCAGCTGCGCGATCAGGTCCAGCGTCGCGCCCACCTCGTCGAAGGCGTCGACGCCGTCCAGCTCCGGAAACACCACGCCGAAGCCGTTCTCCCACAGCGCGTCCCCGGCGATCAGTACGCCGTCGGCGCGGCGGAACAGCATCACCGCGTGCGGGTCGTGCCCCGGCGCGGCCAGCACCTCCCAGCACTGCCCGGCCATCTCCAGCTCCACGCCGGGGGGCAGCACGCCGTCGAGCTCGTAGCGCTCGCAGCGCTGGCCGGTGGGCGCGTAGCTCAGCGCCTGCTCGTCCCAGCGCCGCACCGCGTCGGCCTGGCCCGGGGGCACGGAGACGGGCACCGGCCCCTGGCCGTCCGGCGCGCGGTGCAGCGCCTGCAGCGCCGCATTGCCGCCGCAGTGATCGGAGTGCAGGTGCGTGTTGAGGATCCGCCCCAGCGGCCGCTCGTCCAGCGCGCGTGCCACCAGCGCCACCGTCTGCGCCGCGTGCGTGCAGTGCCCGCTGTCCACCAGCACCGCCGGCGCGCGCGGATCGGCCGGGTCACTGAGCAGCACGTTGTTCGACGACAGCCAGCCGCGCTCGAGGATGGTCAGGCCGGCGGCGGTCAGACGCTCAGGCGTCGGCTCAGACATCGCGCAGGACGACCTCGCCGCGCAGCGAGTGCGGCAGCGCCGAGGTGATCGTCACGTCGATCATCTGGCCGATCAGGCGCGTCGCATTCGGCCCGCCCGGGAAGTTGACGATGCGGTTGCACTCGGTGCGGCCCATCAGCTCGTTCGGATCCTTGCGGCTGGGGCCTTCGACGAGGATGCGCTGCACCGTGCCGACGCGCGAGGCGCTGATGCGGCGCACGTTGTCTTCGAGCAGGGCCTGCAGCTGCTGCAGGCGCGCGAGCTTCAGCTCCTGCGGGGTGTCGTCGTGCAGGGCGGCGGCCGGGGTGCCGGGGCGGGGGCTGAAGATGAAGCTGAAGCTGGCGTCGAAGCCGACGTCCTCGATGAGCTTCATCATCTTGGCGAAGTCGTCCTCGGTCTCGCCGGGGAAGCCGACGATGAAGTCGCTCGACAGGCTGATGTTCGGGCGCACCGCGCGCAGCTTGCGGATCGTGCTCTTGTATTCCAGGGCGGTGTAGCCGCGCTTCATCGCCATCAGGATGCGGTCGCTGCCATGCTGCACGGGCAGGTGCAGGTGGCTGACGAGCTGCGGCACCTTGGCGTAGACGT
>DAOLLE010000381.1:0-3897 GCA_035331205.1 Burkholderiaceae bacterium | reverse complement strand
CCGTTCGGGTTCACCTTGGCCACGTCCAGGCCGAGTTCCTTGTTGACCGCGCAGGCCTGGGCGGCGAAGGCCTCGTTGGCCTCGATCACGTCCATGTCGGCGACGGTCAGGCCGGCGCGCTCCAGCGCCTTGCGCGAGGCCGAGACCGGACCGATCCCCATGATGGTCGGCTCGACGCCGGTGTGGGCGTAGGCGACCAGGCGGGCCATCGGCTTCAGGCCGTGGGCCTGGACGGCCTCGCCGCTGGCCAGCGCCACCGCGGCGGCGGCGTCGTTGATGCCCGAGGCGTTGCCGGCGGTGACCGCGCCGTCCTTCTTGAAGGCCGGGCGCATCTTGGCCAGGCTCTCGGCGGTCGTGTCGGGCTTGATGTGCTCGTCGGTCACGAAGCTGATCGTGCCCTTGCGGCTGGCGATCTCGACCGGGACGATCTGTTCCTTGAAGTAGCCGGCGGCGGTGGCGGCGGCGGCGCGGCGGTGGCTCTCGGCGGCGGCCTCGTCCATCTGCTGGCGGCTGATGCCGAACTGCTCACCGACGTTCTCGGCGGTGATGCCCATGTGGATCTTGTGGAAGGGATCGTGCAGCGCGCCGACCATCAGGTCGATGACCTGGGCGTCGCCCATGCGGGTGCCCCAGCGCGCACCGGGCATCAGGTAGGCGCCGCGGCTCATGTTCTCGGCACCGGCGCCGATCGCGACTTCGCAGTCGCCCAGCAGGATGGCCTGCGACGCGGAGATGATGGCCTGCAGGCCCGAGCCGCACAGGCGGTTCACGTTGAAGGCCGGGGTTTCCTTGGGCAGGCCAGCGTTCACCGCGGCGACGCGGCTGAGGTAGCAGTCGCGCGGCTCGGTGGTCACGACCGTGCCCATGGCCAGGTGGCCGAAGGCATCGGCCGGCGCTCCGGAGCGGGCGATCGCGGCCTTGACCGCGGTGGTGGCGAGGTCGGCCAGAGGCACGTCCTTCAGGGATCCGCCGTAGGTACCGATGGCGGTACGGGCTGCGGCGACGACGAACACTTCGCGACGGGCACTCATGGGTGTCTCCTCGGTGCGTTGAAAGAAGAAGCGAGGAGGCTAGTGTGGACTGGTTTCGACAGGCTGACAGGCCCGGCTATCATCGACGAGGGGAATCACCGGGGCCGCAGCGATGCAACCCGGCCATCAACATGACGCGACCCATCATCCTGATCGTCGATGACAGTCCCGAGAACCTCATGGTGCTCGGTGAGCTGCTGCACGAGGAATTCCAGGTGCGCGCGGCCAATTCCGGGCCCACCGCGCTGCGCCTGGCGGCGCTGCAGCCGCGACCTGACCTGATCCTGCTCGACGTGTTGATGCCGGGCATGGATGGCTACCAGGTGTTGCAGCAGCTTCGAGCCGAGGCGACCACGCGCGGCATCCCGGTGATCTTCGTGACCGCCTTGGGGGCCACCGAGGACGAGGAACGCGGCCTGCTGCTGGGTGCGGTGGACTACATCACCAAGCCGCTGCGCCCGGCGATCGTGCAGGCGCGGGTGCGCACCCACTTGGCGCTCAAGGCCGCGCGCGACCGCCTGGCCGCCCAGAACTCCGACCTGGAGGCCGAGGTGGCGCGGCGCATGGGCGAGAACCAGCTGATCCAGGAGGTCAGCATCCTCGCGCTGGCGCACCTGGCCGAAATCCGCGACCCCGAGACCGGTAACCACCTGCTGCGCACGCAGGAGTACGTGCGCACGCTGGCCACGCGGCTGCGCGATCACCCGCGCTTCGCGCACTTCCTGACCCCGCAGACGATCGACGCGCTGGCCAAGTCGGCGCCGCTGCGCGACATCGGCAAGGTCGGCATTCCCGACCACATCCTGCTCAAGCCGGGCAAGCTGACGGACGAGGAGTGGCAGGTGATGAAGACGCATGCGCGCCTGGGCGCCATGGCCATCGAGATGGCCGAGCGCGAAGCCGCCCGTCCGGTGGACTTCCTCGTGCTTGCCAAGGAGATCGCGCAGCATCACCACGAGCGATGGGACGGCAGCGGCTACCCCGACGGCCTGCAGGGCGACGCGATCCCGATTTCCGCGCGGCTGATGGCGCTGGCGGACGTGTTCGACGCGCTGATCTCCCGGCGCGTCTACAAGGGCCCCTTCCCGGCCGAGGAGGCCCGCCAGCTGATCGAAGAGCAGCGCGGCCGCCACTTCGACCCCGCGGTGGTCGACGCCTTCCTCGCGACCTTCGACGAGTTCTGCGCCATTGCGTCGCGCTACAACGATTCGCAGGCGGTGCCGCTGGATTCGTCGCTCAAGGCCTCGGTCGCTCCGATCGTGTCCGCGCAGCCGGCCGCAGACGGCACGGCCTGAGGCCTCAGTTCGGCAACGGTTGCGGCGCGAGCCCCGGCGCGGGCGCCGCTGCAGCCGGCGGACTGGCTAGCCCGAAGCCGCCGCCGCGCTGCTTGATGTCGTACATCGCCAGGTCGGCCTGCGCCAGCAGGGTGTTCAGGTCGCTGCCGTGCGTCGGGAAGATCGCCGCGCCGATGCTCACGCCCAAGCGCAGCGACAGTCCATTCCAGGCGATCGGGTCGTCGAACAGTCGCATGATGCGCTGGGCCAGCGAGGCCACGCCATCGAGGTTCTCGCTGCCCTCGAACACCACCAGGAACTCGTCGCCTCCCAGCCGTGCGACCAGATCGGACTGACGGCAGGTGGCCTGCAGCCGCGTGGCCATCACGCGCAGTGCCTCGTCGCCGGCGGCGTGGCCGTGCGTGTCGTTGATGGCCTTGAAGCCGTCGAAGTCGAACAGCATCACGCCCAGGGGACCAGGATGGCGTCGTACGTGGTCGATGCGCTTGGCCAGGTAGTTCATCACGAAGGCGCGGTTGGCCAGCCCGGTCAGCGCGTCGGTGCTGGCCAGGCGGCGCAGCTCGGCCTCGAGCTGCTCGCGCCGCAGGATGTCGAGTGCCAGCTCGGCGTTGGCGTCGGTGAGCTGGGCGGTGCGCTCGTGCACCGTGGCTTCGAGGGCTTCGTTCTGCGCGATCAGTGCCCGGCGCGCCTCCATCAGGCGCTGCATCAGGCGCGAGAAGGCCCCGTAGAGCCGGCCGATGTCGTCCTGCTGCGGCAGCTCGGGCAGCTCGGGAAAGGCGCTGAGCCGGTCGGGCTGGATCTCGTCGGCGGTCTGCACCAGTGCGCCCAGCGGCCGGCCGATGGCGCGCCAGAAGATGTACTGCTGCAGCAGCACCGCCAGTGCGAACAGCGCCAGTGCACTGAGGACCAGCCAGGCCACGCGCTGCAGCGTGCTGCGCAGCACCGCCTCGTGGTCGACGGCCACCAGCGCGTAGGCGACGACGCGGTCCTTGCCGCGCAGCACCGGCAGCAGCACATACTCGCCCAGTTGTTGACCGTTGCCGCGGACCTGGGTGGAGCGGCGGGCCGCGGCCAGCAGATCCTGCGGCAGCTCGGTGGCCAGCGGCCCGGGCTGGCTGCGGTAGCGTGGTGCACCCTGGCTGTCGAGCAGCGCGGCCTCGCGCAGCTGGGGGTTGTTCTGGATCACCGCGGCGCACTGCTGCTCGAAGTTCAGGAAGTCGTCGAGTCCCATCTCCAGTGCCACCAGCCGCTGCGCGCGCGCCGCCAACTCCTCGGCCGCGAAGTAGGCGCGGTTGGCGGCGTTCTCCATCTGCTGGTGGTGCAGGAACACGCCGCCCAGCCCGGTCAGCACCGTCGCGACCAGGCTGGCGAACACCAGCGAGATCAGGTTGATGCGCAGCGGCAGCGAGATGGCCATGGTGTGGACGTCCGCGGGTCGAGGCTCAGGATTCCCAGACGAAGCGGGGCAGCACCTCGGCGCCCAGCAGAACGCCGGCATCGATCTGCAGGCCCAGCCGGCGCGCGCGCGCCAGCGAGATCATCGGCCGGCCCTTGGCGGTGGGCTCGGGCGT
>DAOLLE010000380.1:0-3929 GCA_035331205.1 Burkholderiaceae bacterium | reverse complement strand
CAGCAGCGCCGCGGCTGCCACCGCCGGCAGCCAGGCAGCGCCGCGTCGGCCACGCGGCCGGGGCGGGCGGCGAGCGAACAAGCGGACGGTGGAAGGGGTCGGACGGGCCATGACGGTGCTCACGAGGGAACGCGGGTCTGCCCGTCGGTATCGGCCGCAGCGACCCGGCGCTGAAGGGGGCAGGGCGGGGCCGCTGGCCGTTCAGGCCGTGAGGATCCAGCCTTCGATCGGGTCGACGCCGTCCGGCCAGCCCCAGTTTGGCTGGCGGCTGGCCCAGGCGGCCTGCAGCAGGCAGAGCGTGGCGTCCAGCGCGTCGCCGCGCGGATCGGCCACCAGCGCGCTGCGCAGCCCGGCATCGAGCAGCAGGCGCAGGCCCAGGCGGGACTCGCCCGCCTCCAGCGCGGTGACGATGCGCTCGCGCGCTGCGGTTTGTTCGGCGCTCTGGCGTGCCGGGTCGTCGCTCTTGTAGGGCCGGCGGCCGATCAGCTCGCGCGCCAGCAGCCCCGGATAGGCCTCCAGCGCGCGGCGCGACGGGTCGCCCGCGGCCAGCCCGGGCAGTTCGCAACCGGCGGCACGCAGCGGCGGCACCCCGGCGTGCAGCATGTAGGCCACCGGCGGGTTGACCCACTTCATCGAGGGCGACGAGCCGGCCGGCCCGTCACAGGCGCGGTGGGCGAACTTGCCACCCGCCGGTCGGGCCGCGCAGAAGGCCGCGAAGGTGGCGCGGATCGTCGCGCGGTCCAGTGCGGCGTAGTGGTCGATCAGCTCAGGCCAGCACCTGGGCCAGCCCAGTGCCTCGACCAGCTCGCGTGGCAGTCCGAAAGGCAGGTCGCAGCCCGCCACCCACGGGCCCGGCTCGGCGAGCGCGGCGGCGTAGGCCGCGGGCGTCGGCAGGGGGCGCAGCTCGGTCAGGCGCAGGCTGGGCGTGGCCTTGGTTGGCGTGTCGGCCGGCGCCTCGGCCCAGCGTCCGCAGGCCAGCACGATGGGCTTGCGCCGGGTTGGGCGGCTGCTGAAATCGATGCCGCGCAGCTCCAGGGGCACGGCGTGGACGCTACCTCCAGCGGCCTCAGGCGTCGTCTCGGGCGTCGAGGGCGGCTTCGCCATGGGCATCGACGACGCGGCGCATCAGCGCGATGAACTGCGGCCGCTCGGCGGCCTCCAGCGGCGCGAGCAGGCGCTCCTGCACCGCGTGCACGCGCGGCAGCACCCCGGCCAGCAGCGCCTCGCCCTCGGGCGTGACGGTGAGCAGGCGCAGGCGGCGGTCGTGCGGCGCGGCGTTGCGCTGGATCAGGCCGCGCTTTTCGAGCCGGTCGATCACGCCGCCGATCGTCGAGGTGTCGAATCGGATCGCCGCGGCCAGGCTGCGCTGGTCCAGCCCGGGCTGGTCGTAGGCGGCCGCCAGCGTGGCGAACTGCACCGGCGTGATGCCCGAGTCGGCCGTTTCGTCCATGAACAGCGCGACCGCGATCTGCTGCAGCCGGCGGATGTAATGGCCGGGCAGATTCTCGAGCGCGATCGGTGCGCCGCCAGCGGGCTGCGCGGCCTCGCTGGCACGGCGAGTCTCGGTCGCGCTGGCGGTCGGGGCGGGACGGTCGTGGTTCAACATGGGCAGCCAGTGAGCGGGGCGGCCGGATTCTAGGGCGCGCCGGGTCGGGCGCTTTGCGCTGGCTCAGCTGCCGTGTCGGCGCCCGGCTCAGGGGGTGCGGCCGATGATCGCCGCGGTCGCGATCAGCTCCTCGAGCAGCGCCATGCTGGCGCGCCCGGGCGCGGCGAAGGGGTCGAGCGTCGGCTTTTCGCTGTATTTCAGCACCGTCGAGGGGTTGATGCGCGCCATGTTGACCTGGCCCATCGTCCAGCCGGAAAAGCGCCGCTCGGCGATTTCCTCGTAGTGCAGCAGCACGACGTGGTCGTGTCGCGGGTCGCGCACGATCTGGTTGTACAGCCCATTGACGGTGTCGCGCCCGCCCTCGAGCACCTGCATGAAGAAGTCCCCGCCGTGGCAGAGGATGCCGGTGATGCCCAGCTGGGGGTTCTTGGCGCGCGATTGCGTGAGGATCGTCTCGATCGTCTCGGCGCTGACGGACTGGGCGCGGCTGGCGTAGAGGAGTCGGACCAACATCTTCGGTCTCCCGGCGAAAGTGGGCGAATGGCGGCGCAGGCTGGCGATCGTCAGCCCTTGCGGGCGGTGACGAGGGCGAGGAACTCGCGGCGCAGGTCGGGGTTCTTCAGGAAGGAGCCGCGCATGACGCTGTTGATCATCTTCGACTCCATGTCGCGCACACCGCGCCAGCCCATGCAGAAGTGATCGGCCTCCATGATGACGGCCAGCCCGTCGGGCTGCATCTTGTCGGCCAGCAGGTCGGCCACCTGCGTGACGGCCTCTTCCTGGATCTGCGGGCGGCTCATGATCCATTCGGCCAGGCGGGCGTACTTCGACAGGCCGATGAGCGCCGAGTGCTCGTTGGGCATCACGCCGATCCAGAGCTTGCCGATGATCGGGCAGAGGTGGTGCGAGCAGGCGCTGCGCACCGTGATCGGCCCGACGATCATCAGCTCGTTGAGGTGCTCGACGTTCGGGAACTCGGTCACCGGCGGCTGTGCCTCGTAGCGCCCGCGGAAGACCTCCTGCAGGTACATCTTGGCCACGCGGCGGGCGGTTTCCTGCGTGTTGTGGTCGCTGGTGATGTCGATGACCAGGCTCTCGAGCACGCCGGTCATCTTCTGCTCGACTTCGTCGAGCAGCGCCTCGAGCTCACCGGGCTGGATGAACTCGGCGATGTTGTCGTTGGCGTGGAAACGTCGCTGCGCGGCCTGGATGCGCTCTCGGATGCGCAGGGACATCGGGGCGCCGTCGTCGGCCAGGGCGTTGTCGGCGGGGGCGGTCGAATCGGTGGTCATGGCGGCGTGAAGGGAGAGGCGGGCCACGGGGCGTGACTGCATTCACGTGCACGGCCCGACACGGCAGATGGCGGCGCATGCTAGCAGCGCTTGATCAAGGCCGTGGACCGGCGGGTTTGTGGCGCGGACGCGACGCTGGGCCCGGCTTGGCGGCGTTACGGTATCCGTGACAGGTGTCGGATTCCTTGTCAAAGATCGAAATGCAACCCCTCGCATCAAGGGTCTCACAAGGTTTGCCTACTGGCACGATCCGCCTGCCGCATGGTTTGATTGCACTTGGCGCATGCGAGCGCATTGATGAGAATCAATGTGTGGCGCCTCCGGTGTCTGTGGGGTATGCCGAACTGCGGGCTGAGTCGCGGGTTGGCCCCGAGCGGCAATGGCGCCGCGTTTTCAGGATCTGAACATGAATAGCGACAAAAACAACGAGCGGCGCGGGGCGACCCGTAGCGGCGTGGGCGATCGGCAAGGTGGCCTGCGGGGCGCCCACAGGTTGGCCAGGCGAGTCCTGAGCTGGTTGGCGGCTGAAGGGGGGCTCGGTTGATGGCAGGCGACGCCCAATCCCTGCGCCGTCGAGCGGCGGTCACGGTGTTCGAGCCCCTGATGGCGCCCGAGGCGCTGCTCGAGGAACTCTGGATCCTGCAGGAGACGATGCGCGGCGACGCCGTGTCGGACATCATCGGCTACATCGACGGTGCCGCGCGCCGCCACCTGATCGACGCAGCCACCTGCAAGCGCCTGTACACCGATTTCTACAAGGCGCTGCGACTGGACGATGGCCAGCTGCCGCTCGACCCCTGGCCGGCGATGCAGACGCTGCGCGGCGCCCGTGCTGCAGCCATGGGATCGGCAGCGCCCACCGGGGCCGCACTGCCCGCCGGCGGGGCCGCGATGAGCGGTGGTGCGTCGGGCCTTGTCACGGCCAGCGAGTGGCTTCCCGGGGGCCACGCGGCGCGCGAGGCGGCGGTGGCGGCGGCGCTCACCCGGTTCGTCGACGCGCCCGGCGCCGAGCCGCTGGAAGCCCTGCTCGC
>DAOLLE010000379.1:0-3936 GCA_035331205.1 Burkholderiaceae bacterium | reverse complement strand
TCGCGTAGAGCAGGTAGTCGCTGCGCTCCTGCACCTCGTGGAAGTTCTCCAGCGTGGGGGTGAAGAAGATCTCGGGCGGCACCGCGATGGCCTGCAGCTCGGTCTTGAAGGCGGTCAGGAAGAGCCAGCCCAGCGGGAAGAAGACCAGCAGGGTGACGCCCCAGGCGACCAGGGTACGGGCGACCAGCGCGGGGGAGAGGGAAGATTTCTTGGCCATGGTCCGTCCCTCAGTCCAGGTTCTTGCCAACCAAGCGGATCATGAAGACCGCGGCGATGTTCGCCAGCAGCACCGCGAAGAGGGCGCCCGCCGAGGCCACGCCGGCATCGAAGTTCAGCAGCGCCTGCTTGAAGATCAGGAAGGCGACGTTGGTGCTCGCGTCACCCGGCCCGCCGCCGGTGGTGGTGAAGATCTCGGCGAAGACGCTCATCAGGAAGATCATCTCGATCATGATCACCACCGCGATCGAGCGGCCCAGGTGCGGCAGCACCATGAAGCGCAGGCGCTGCAGGTAGTTGGCGCCGTCCATCTGCGCGGCCTCGAGCTGCTCGCGGTTCAGGCTCTGCAGCGCGGTCATGAAGATCAGCGTCGCAAAGGGCAGCCACTGCCAGGCGACCATCACGATCACCGACCACAGCGGCCACTCGGTCAGCCAGTCCACCGGCGCGGCGCCGAAGAACTGCCAGACCTGGGCGAGCACGCCATAGATCGGGTTCATCATCATGTGCTTCCACAGCAGCGCGTTGACCGTGGGCATGACGAAGAAGGGCGCGATCAGCAGCAAGCGAACGATGCCGCGGCCCGGGAAGGGCTCGTCGATCAGCAGCGCCAGCGCGATGCCGCCGATCACGGTGATCGCGATCACGCTGCCCAGCAGCAGCAGCGTGTTGATCACCGACACCGCGAAGGACGGGTCGGTGACGAAGAACTCGTAGTTGGCCAGCCCGACGAAGCCGCTCTGGTCCGGCTGCATCAGGTTGTAGCGGATGACGGAGAAGTAGATCGTCATCACCAGCGGCACGATCATCCACAGGAAGAGCGTGACCACCGCCGGCGTCATCAGCAGACGCGGCAGCAAGCGGGAGGCCACGTGCGTGGCGGCAGGGGCGGCGGACGGCATGGCAGACGCGGCGAGGATGGGGCTGGCGGAAGAAGGGGCCGAACCGCGGCGTGCACGCTCGGCACACCGCGGCCCGATCGGCTACATCACTTGTAGTAGCCGGCCTTCTTCATCTCGCGGTCGGCCGCAGTCTGCGAGGCCTTCAGCGCGGCATCCACGGTGGACTTGCCGGCCAGCGCCGAGCTCATCTGCTGGCCCACGGCGATGCCGATGGCCTGGAACTCAGGGATCGCGGCGAACTGCACGCCCACGTACGGCGACTTCGGCAGGGTGCTGTCGTTCGGGTTGGCCGACTCGATGGCCTTCAGCTCAGCCGAGGCGAAGCGTGCGGCCTTCTGGAACTCCGCGTTCGCGTAGGTCGACTTGCGCGTACCGGTGGGCACGTTGGCCCAGCCGTTCGTCTTGGCCACCAGCTGGATGTACTCCTTGCTGGTCGCCCAGGTGATGAACTTCTGTGCCGCATCGACCTTCTTCGAACCGGCGGGGATCGCCAGGTTCCAGGACCACAGCCAGTTCGCGCCCTTGGGCGTCACCTGCGTCGGCGCCTGCGCAAAGGCCATCTGGTCGGCGACCTTCGACTGCTTCGGATCGCTCACGAAGGAGGCGGCGATGGTGGCGTCGATCCACATGCCGCACTTGCCGGCGTTGGTCAGCGCCAGGATCTCGTTGAAGCTGTTGGCCGACGATCCCGGGGGGCCGTAGTTCTTCAGCAGGTCGACGTAGAAGGTGATCGCGTCGTGCCAGGGCTTGCTGTCGAGCTGCGGCTTCCACGACATGTCGAACCACTGGCCGCCGAAGGTGTTCACCAGCGTCGACAGGAAGGCCATGTTGTCGCCCCAGCCCGGCTTGCCGCGCAGGCAGATGCCGTACACGCCGGCCTTCGGGTCGTGGATCTTCTTGGCCAGGTCGGCGATCTGCGTCCAGGTCGGGCGCTCCGGCACCTGCACGCCGGCCTTGTCGGCCAGGTCCTTGCGGTACATCAGCATCGACGACTCGCCGTAGAACGGCGCGGCGTAGAGCTTGCCGTTGAGCGACAGGCCGTTGCGCACCGCCGGCAGCAGGTCATCGGCGTCGTAGGCGGCGTCGGTCTTCAGCTCCTGCAGCCAGCCCTTCTTGCCCCAGATCGGCGCCTCGTACATGCCGATCGTCATGATGTCGAACTGGCCGCCCTTGGTGGCGATGTCGGTGGTCACGCGCTGGCGCAGCACGCCTTCTTCCAGCGTCACCCACTTGACCTTGATGTCGGGGTTGGCCTGCTCGAAGTTCTTCGAGAGCTTCTGCATCTCGATCATGTGGCCGTTGTTGACGGTGGCGATCACCAGTTCGGTGGCGGCATGGGCAGTGCCAAAGGCGGCCAGGCCGAAAGCCAGCGCCAGGGATGCCTTGAGCTTCATCATCACAGGTCTCCTCTTCGGGACGGTCAGGTGGGAACAGTGGGTCAGGGGGACGGTCGTCGCGCAGGAACAAAGAAAGGCGCGCGGTTTCGACGGACGCAACGATAGATGTCCTCTCGTGCGGCGCCGATACATCGACAGACCATTCATGTACTGTCTTGCACCTACATCTAGGTGTTTTCCTTAGTTTGACGCCATTGCGTATCAATCAAAGACAGTTTGACTCCTGAACCGCAAGACAAGTTAGGTGTCGACGTGGGCCGCTGCGCCCACCGAGCAACCACGCGCGCACTCGGGAGACAATCCCGCCCCATGAAGACCATCCGCCTGCGCGAAGGCAAGGAGCGCTCGCTGCTCCGCGGCCACCCCTGGGTGTTCCAAGGCTCCGTCGACAAGGGCCGCGCCGACCCCGGCGAAACCGTGCGCGTCGAAAGCGCCACCGGCCAGTTCCTGGCCTGGGCCAGCTTCAGCCCCAGCTCGATGATCCGCGTGCGCGCCTGGAGCTTCGACGAGGCCGAGCGCATCGACGCCGCCTTCTTCGAGCGCCGCATCACCGCCGCCGTCGCGCTGCGCCAGCGCCTGGGCATCCCCAGCAACGGCGTGCGCCTGATCCACGGTGAGGCCGACGGCCTGCCCGGCCTGATCGTCGACCGCTACGAGGACATCCTCAGCGTGCAGTTCCTCAGCGCCGGCACCGACCGCTGGAAGGCCACCATCGCCGACGCCCTGCTGGCCGAAACGGCCTCACTCGGCTGCACCCGCCTGTACGAGCGCAGCGACTCCGGCGTGCGCCAGCTCGAAGGTCTGCCGCCCACCAAGGGCTGGCTGCGCGGCGAAGGCAGCACGACCATCACGCTGCACGAGCACGCCATCCAATTGACGGTGGACGTCGAGGAAGGCCACAAGACCGGTTACTACCTTGACCAGCGCGAAAACCGTGCCCTCTTCGCCCGCCTGGTGCGCCAGCTCGGCTGCCAGTCGGTGCTGAACTGCTACAGCTACACGGGCGGCTTCAGCGTCTCGGCGCTTGCCGGCGGTGCCACCGACGTCATCAGCGTCGACTCCTCCGGCCCCGCCCTGGCCCGCGCCAGCGCCCACGTCGAGCTCAACGGCTTCAACCCGGCGCACCACACCGCGATGGATGCAGACGTCAACGGCACGCTGCGCGAGTTCATCAAGGCCGGCCGCAAATTCGACGCGATCGTCCTCGACCCGCCCAAGTTCGCCCCCAGCGCCGCCCACGCCGACCGCGCCAGCCGCGCCTACAAGGACATCAACCGCCTGGCGTTCAAGCTCCTGAACCCCGGCGGCCTGCTGCTCACCTTCAGCTGCTCCGGCGGCATCGGCGCGGAACTCTTCCACAAGATCGTCGCGGGCGCCGGCATGGACGCGGGCGTGGACGGCTACATCCTCCAGCGCCTGGA
>DAOLLE010000378.1:0-3950 GCA_035331205.1 Burkholderiaceae bacterium | reverse complement strand
GTCCGGCGGCCAGGCACAGGGCCGGCGCCGGGCCGATCGGCGAGGGGCTGCGGGGCCTCACGCTGCGTGCCGCGGGGCCTCGCGCCTCACTTCGCCCCGGCGCGGAAGACCTCCGCGTCCCACTTCGTCAGCAGGCGCTTGCGCTCGGTGGCGGCGCCGTACTTGGCGAAGTCGTAGTTGATGAGCTTGATCTTCTTCACGTCCGGCGACTTCGGGTGGATCGCGCCGCCCTTGTTCGACGGCAGCTGGTAGCTCTCGCCCTTGAGCGCCGTGGCCTGGCCTTCGACCGACAGCGCGAAGTCGTAGAAGCGCTTGGCCGCAGCCAGGTTGCGCGCGCCGTCGACGATGGACATCGAGCCGATCTCGTAGCCCGTGCCCTCGCAGGGCGCCACGTTCACCACCGGGAAGCCGCGCTGCGCGTTCATCACCCCGTCGTGCAGGAAGGTGATCGCGATGCCCGTCTCGCCCCGCGCCGCCGCCATGCCCGGCGCCGGGCCCTGCTTGGTGTACTGGTTGATGCTGGGGTGCAGCTTCTTCATGTAGTCGAAGGCCTTGTCTTCACCCCAGAGCTGCACCCAGGTCGCCAGGCTCGTGTAGGCCGTGCCCGAGGAGTTCGGGTTGGCCATCTGGATCTCGCCCTTGTACTCGGGCTTGAGCAGGTCGGCCCAGCAGGCCGGCGGCTTCAGCCCCTTCTTGGCCAGCACCTCCTGGTTGTAGACCAGCCCGATCACGCCCAGGTAGATGCCCACCGTGCGCCCGCCGGCGCGCTTGTACTGCTCCTGCGCCCAGGGCTGCAGCTGCGCGAGCATGGGGCTGTCCACCTTCTGCGTCAGCTTCTCCTCGGCCGCCTGCAGGTGCGGGTCGCCCGTACCGCCCCACCAGATGTCCACCTTCGGGTTGTCCGCCTCGGCCTTGAGCTGGGCGTAGGCCTCACCGGTGCCCTTGCGCGTGAAGGCGATCTGCACGCCGGTCTTGCGCTGGAAGTCCGCCGCGATCACCTGGCACCACTCCTGGTTGGCGGTGCACAGCATGTTCAGCTTCTCCTGCGCCAGCGCGCTGCCAGGCAACACGGCCAGCAGGCCGAACAGCCCCGTGGCGAGGGCCGGAACGGCGGCAACGAGACGGACAGGGGCAAACGGGGTCGGCAACGACATGGCAGGGGCCTCCGGCTGGGGTCGGGCGAGCGTCGGCAGCGCATCAACAACGCGCACAACGCGTAACAGCGCCGACTGTATCGCCGCCTCGGGCGGTGGGCGGAGCGGGGTCGCTGCCGATTGACCTGCGCCAAGCGGTCTCGCCGAGAAGGTCCACGTGCATGAATGCGCCGGAAGTCGTGCACGCCATACGGTCGCGTGACCTGTCTCAAGGTACGACCCCGACGTGAGTGACAAATTTCACTTTGGGTAGGGAGCTCCAGGTCCATTGCCGCAGCGACAGCAGCGCGTGCCTGAACAGCAGCCAAAGGATGCACGATGACTACGACCACGCGATGGAACCAGAAATTGGCGCTGCGCGAAGGAATGGCTCGGCAACTCCCGTCGGGGCACCTAAGCCGCCTGTTTGCATGCATGGTGGCCCTTGCACTTGTTTCCCCGTCAATCTCAGCGCAAGTCGCGGCCACACCACCCATTGCCACCGCCCGCGACCTCAGCGCCGACGCCAAGGCCGCCGCTACCGAAACGCTCTACGCCGCCGCCGCGACGCTGGACGCCTTCAAGCGCGAAGCCGACGACAAACTGCGCGGCCAGCGCAAGCAGATCGAGGCGCTGCAGGCTCGCGTCAAGACCGCCGTGGCCAGCCGGGCGGCCGACGTCGCCGCCCTGCGCAACGAACTGACCCAGGCGCAGGACCGCTTCGTCGCCGAACTGGCCGAGCGCGACCGCGCCTACGCCCGCGAGATCGCGGTGTTCCGCCGCACGGTCGAAGACATCGCCGCCACGCCCGAAGGCGCCGAAGCCCTGCGCGTCTACAACGCCGGCGAGGAAGTCAAGGCGCTGGGCATGCTGCGCCGCCTCGCCGACGCCCGCCGCCAGGCCCGCGAGATACGCAACAACCTCGAGACCGCCGCCGATTACCGCAAGGAGGCGATGCTGGCTCTGGATGCGCGCAACAAGGGCAAGCTGACCACCAAGGACCTGATTGCCAAGTTTGAGGAAGTCACCCAGCTTGACCCCGGGCTGCACCGAGACTGGATGGAATTGGGGCAGATCTACACCGACGCCGGGCAACTCGACAAGGCCAAGGCAGCGGCGAAGCGCGCAGTGGACAGCGCGGAAACCGACCGAGACCGCTCCGACGCCTTTCGCGCACTCGGCAATGTGCTCGCCGCCCAGGGCGACCTCGACGGTGCCCGCGCGCGCATCCAAGACAGCCTGGACATCGCCAAGCGCCTGGCCGCCGCCGACCCCAGCTCCGTCGGCCTGCAGCGTGACGTCAGCGACAGCCTGGACAGCCTCGGCACCATACTCATCGACTTGGGCGACCTCGCCGGCGCCCGCGCGCTCTTCCAGGAAAGCCTGGCCATCGACAAACGCTTGGCTACCGCCTACCCCAGCTCCGCCGGCCTTCAGAGCAATGTCGCCGTCAGCCTGGAGAGGCTCGGCGACGTGCTCATCGCCCAGGGCGACCTCGCCGGCGCCCGCGCGCGGTTTCAGGACAGCCTGGACCTCCGCAAGCGCCTGGCCGCCGCCGATCCCAGCTCCGCAGGATTGCAGCGCGAAGTCAGCGTCAGCCTGAACAAGCTCGGCGACGTGCTCATCGCCCAGGGCGACCTCTCCGGCGCCCGCACGCGCTTTCAGGACAGCCTGGACATCACCAAGCGCCTAGCCGCCGCCGACCCCAGCTCCGCCAGCCTACAAAGCGATATCAGTGTCAGCCTATTCAAGCTCGGCGGCGTGCTCATTGCCCAGGGCGACCTTGCAGGCGGACGCGTGCACTTACAGGACAGCTTGGTCATCGACCAGCGCCTGGCTGCCGCCGACCCAAGTTCAGCCATTGCGCAGCGCGATGTCAGCGTTATCCTGAACAAGCTCGGGGACGTGCTGATCGCTCAGGGCGACCTCGCAGGCGCCCGCGCGCGGTATCAGGACAGCCTGGACATCGCCAAGCGCCTGGCCGCCGCCGACCCCAGCTCCGCCAGCCTGCAGCGCGATGTCAGCGTCGGCCTGGACAGGCTTGGCGGCGTCCTCATCGCCCAGGGCGACCTCGCCAGCGCCCGCACGCACCTTCAGGACAGCCTGGAAATCGCCAAGCGCTTGGCCGCCACCGACCCTAGCTCGGCCCGTATGCAACGCGACGTCTGGGTGTCGATGTGGCGGCTGCGGCGCTTACCGGAGAGTGGTATCACCTGGGCGCATATTGCCAAGGCGATGGAGGAGATGCAAAACAGCGGCACGCTGTTTCCCAACGATCAGCGATTCTTGGATGAAGCTCGGCGGCAGGCAGGGACAGAAGCAAGCGGCAAGCAGCAATGACTGCCGTCTTCGTCTCTTACAAACGCGACGACGAAGCCCGCGCCGGCCGGCTGGTGCGGGCGCTGCAGGCGCAGGGGTTGGAGGTCTGGTGGGACCGGGGGCTGCAGGCGGGCGAGAGCTGGCGGGCACAGATCGAGGCGGAGCTGGCGGCGGCGCGCTGCGTGGTGGTGCTGTGGACGCGCCACTCGGTGGGGCCGGAGGGCGGCTTCGTGAAGGACGAAGCCACGCGGGGGCTGCGGCGGCGGGCGCTGGTGCAGGTGCTGCTGGACCGGGTGGAGCTGCCGGTGGGCTTCGGCGAGGAGCAGGCGATCGACCTGATCGGCTGGGGCGAGGGCCTGCGGCGCTCGGCGCGCGACCCCTTTGTGCTGGACCTGGCGGCGGCCATCCGCGCCAAGCTGGACGGCCAGCCGCCGCCCAAGCCGCAGGGGCCGATGAAGCGGCTGCTGCGCCGGGCGATAGCCGGCGCGCTGAGCGCGG
>DAOLLE010000377.1:0-3950 GCA_035331205.1 Burkholderiaceae bacterium | reverse complement strand
CGTTTGCCCCCACGATCACTGGTATTTGCGCCGCGTTCCGGCGCCGCGAGGATCATGACGGTGATGGGCGCGGAACGCGCCGGCGCCACCAAGTGTGGCCTGTTGCACGCAAGTCGGCAGCCCGGCCCGTTTCGCGCCGGGTGATCGGTTGGGCGCCGCCTGCCTTCCGGTAGGCTGGTCGATCCGAAAAAATCCCGCAGGAGCTCGCATGGATCCGATCAAGGTCGCGTTCTGGAACGTCCAGAACCTCTTCGACACCGCCGCCACGCCGATCGCGGCGGACCTGGAGTTCACGCCCGCGCAGGGCTGGACCGAGGAGGTGCTGGCGGCCAAGATCGCCAACCTCGCCAAGGTGATCAACCAGATGCACGGCGGCACCGGGCCGGACTTGCTGGGGCTGTGCGAGGTGGAGAACAAGGCGGTGGTCGAGCGGCTGCTGGCCGCCATCGGGCGCAGCGACTACCGGCTGGCACACGTCGAATCACCGGATATCCGCGGCATCGACTGCGCGCTGATTTATTCGACCCAGGTGTTCAATGATCCACCGGTGGAAGACATCGTCGGCCACCTGGTCCATTTCCGCTACCCTACGCGCGACATTTTCCAGGTCCGTCTGACGCTGAAGGCCAGCGGCACGGAACTGAATGTGCTGGTCAACCATTGGCCTTCGCGCAGCCTGGGCCAGTATGAAAGCGAGCCCAGCCGAATCACGGTGGCCGAGCGCTGCGGCCAGCTGGTCGACGACCTGCTGAAATTCGACCGCCGCAGCTGGGCGGCGATCCCCGACAGCGAAGCGGGCCTGGCGCAATTGAATACGCGCTGGAATCGCAATGTGCTGCTGATGGGGGATTTCAACGACGATCCCTTCAACCGCAGCCTGACCGATTACCTGCGCGCTGCCAAGGACCTGGACGGCGTCGAGGAGGTATTCAAGGCCGGCAGCGGGCGCAAGACGCCTTCGCAGAAATCCTACCTGGAGCGCGAGGCGACGCTGTTCAACCTGTCCTGGCCGATTCTCGCCACGCCCGATGCCGGCACGATCTACGGCAGCGCAGGTCCTTCGGCCAATACGATGAACGTGTTCGACCAGTTCATCGCCTCGCGCGGCCTGGTGTTCGGCACCGCCGGGCTGAAGCTGCGTGCCGGCTCGCTGCAGATCTTCCGCCCGGCGGAGATGGCCAGCGGCGCGAAGTTGCGCCCGAAGGAATTCGACCGCAAGACCAAGAAGGGCTTCAGCGACCACTTCCCGGTGCAGCTGCTGATCGACGCACTGTGAGGCGACGCCACTGGCTGGGCCGCTGTGCCGCCCTGGGCCTGGGCGGAGGTCGCTTCGGCGGCGCTTGGGCCGCCCGGGCCGCACCGGGGCATCGGCAGGGGGCGCAGAGCCAGGCAGCGCAGTCGGCCACCGCGATGGCGCTGTGGGGTTACCACCCCTGGTGGATGCGCGAGGATTGGCGCCGCCGCGACCTGTCGCTGTTCGACCGCGTCAGCCTGTTCGAGATCGAGATCGGCGCCGAGGGCCAGCTGGTCGATCTGCAGGGCTGGCCGGGGCGCTGGGCGGCGCTGCTGGCGGCGATGCGCGCGCACGGCGCGGCGCTGGACGTGGTGGTCTTCCTGTCGGATGCGGCGCGCTTCGAGCGGGTGTTCGGCGACGCCGGCCGGCGCGAGCGGCTGCTGGGCGAGCTGCGCGCGCTGGGCGAGGCGGCCGATGGCGTGCAGCTCGATGTCGAGGTCTACGATCCGCTCTCTCAGCCGGCACGGCGCGGCTACCACGACCTGTGTGCCCGCCTGCACAGCGCGCTGCAGGCGCTACCGGGCGGGCGGCTGCTGTCGGCCTTCGGGCCGGTGGGCGCGGCGGTGGATCTGTACGACCGCAGGATGCTGGCCTCGATCGACCGGCTGGTGGTGCAGGGCTACGACGCCCACCACGCCGGCAGCCGCCGGGCAGGGCCGGTGGCACCGCTGCGCGGGCCCCACCCTTTCAACTGGGGCAGCGCCCTGCAGCATTACCTCGCGCTGGGCTGGCCGCGCCAGCGGCTGCTGATGAGCCTGCCGTACTTCGGCTACGAGTGGCCCACCGCGTCGGCCACGCCGGGTGCGCTGGCGACCGGCGCGGCGCTGCAGACCAGTTACGCGCCGGTGGACGCGCAACTGCTGCCGCGCATCCGCATCAGCGCGCGCGAGGAGGCGACGCGCCACGGCTTGAAGCGCGACCCGGTCAGCGGCTCACCCTATTACGTCTTTCGCGATGCCGACGGCGGCTGGCACCAGGGCTGGTTCGAAGACGAGGTCAGCCTGGGCGCCAAGCTGGCCTTCGTGCGCGAGGAGCGACTGGCCGGCGCCGCACTGTTCCCACTGGGCTACGACGGTGGCGCCTTCGAGCCGCTGCTGCGCCGCAGTCGGCAGGGCCGCTGAACGGGCGTTCAAGCCGACGCAGGGCCGGTCACCGAGCCGAGCACGGGTCAGGGCAGCACGACGCGGTAGCTGTGCCGACCCGCCGGCAGGGTCGGGAAGACCAGCAGCGAGCTGAAGCGGTCGAGCTTGCGCAGGGTGGGCAGCGGGGTGCCGCCGGCCGGCGCGGCACCCGAGCGCTGCCAGATCGGCATGCGCCCGTCGCTGCGGTGGTCGATCAGCAGCGTCAGGCCCTGTAGCGGCGCCTTGCCCGCCACGCTCAGCTCCAGCTCGAGCGTGCCGCCATCGCCCGCCCGGGTGGTCAGGCTGGCACGGCTGCGCTCGCGCCACCAGTCGGCGATCTGTCCGCCGGGGGCGATCCACACGCCCTCGTGGGCCGGCCCGATGTGGCGGATCAGCGCCTCGGTGGCCACCGTCATCAGGCTGGTGTGCAGCGGGCGGGTGAGCAGCTGGCTGGCGGGCGCGAAGTTCTGGCTGTGCACGCTGACGATCGCCAGACCGCCCAGGCGCCGGTTGTACTCGTACTCGCCCACCAGCGCCTGGCCGACCTGCTCGGCGCTGAGCTGCAGCTGCATGTAGTTCAGGTCGTCGAGCTGGCCGCGTGGCAGCACGACGAGGTCGCCCGCCGCATCGCTCGCGCCGGCGGCGGCGAACATCGGCAGCCGGTCGTTGCTGCGGTTGGGGTCGGCGGTGTGGTGGCGCAGGCCCAGCTCGCGCAGCAGCGATTCGGTGGCGTCGTCGTAGGACTCGGTGGGCGCGCGAAAACCTCGCCCAGCCCCGAGTGGCCAGCCGTCGGGGCCGGTGCCGAGGCCCTGCTTCATCTCGGCGAGCATGCGCTCGAGCCGGCGGCGCTGCTTGTCGCGCGACAGGCTCTGAAAACCCAGGTGCACCTCGCCGTGGAAGGCGACTTCGTGGTCCCTGGCGAGGCGGCGCACCAGCTCGACGTGGCGGCGCACCTCCTGCGTCAGGCAGTAGAAGGTCCCCGCCCCGCGCACCTGCGCCATCAGCTCGGCGAAGTGCACCGCGTTGGCAAAGCCCTCTTCCGTGTCCATCTCCAGCAGCTGGGCAGCGCGTTGGCCGTTGGGCCAGGCGGCGATCGCAGCCTGCGGGCGGTGTTGCAGCCAGCGCAGGGCCTGCTCGGCCAGCGCCTGGTAGTCGTCGGGCTGGAAGCTCCAGGCCGTCTCGGCGTAGCCGAAGACCACCCGCCGGCCGCTGCCCGTGGGGCGCCCGGGGCCGGTGCCCTCCTCGTAGACGATCGCAGCGGGCTGGTCGTCGCGCTTCAGCACGGTGCGGGCCCAGTCCATGTAGGTGGCCGCGACCACGCCGCCTTGCAGCAGCAGCGGCTTTTCGGCCAATTGGCCGACCCAGATGCGCCGCCCGGCGGGCACCGCGTGGTTGACCGGCGTGTCGCCGAAGGGGATCACGAAGCGGCGCGCGCCGTCGGGCGCGATCTCGCCGCTGACCTGCACGCCCGTCAGCTCGCGCAGGAACTCGTGCCCCAGCCATTGACCCGCGGCATCGCGAGAGCCGGTGGCCCA
>DAOLLE010000376.1:0-3971 GCA_035331205.1 Burkholderiaceae bacterium | reverse complement strand
CTGGGTGGCGTCCAGCCGCGGCTTTGCGCCGGGCTTCGACGGCCTGGTGCCCGCTGAGCGGCGCCTGGCCCTGGGCGAGGCGGTGGCGCACGGCGGCGGCAACGTCGGCGTGCTGCGCCGGCTGCCCGAGCTGGCGCGCTGGCTGCAGCGCGTCGACGCCGACTGGCTACACCCGCATTACCTGACCTCGCACGGCGCGCTGGCCTGGGCGGCCAAGGTGGGCTGGCGGCTGCGTGGGCAGATCATCGGCTCGGCCTGGGGCAGCGACATCCTCGTCACGCCGCGGCGCAGCCGGGTGATGCGCTGGCTGACCGCGCGCATCCTGCGCGCCTGCGCGCTGACCACAAGCGACTCCGAGCACATGGCCGCCGAGATGCGCGCCCTCGGCGCGCGCGAGGTGAGCGTCTTCCCCTTCGGCCTGGAGCGCATGCCGCCGCCTTCGCCCGTCAAGTCGCCCTGGCGCTGCTTCGCCAACCGCGGGCTGGAGCCGATCTACCGCAGCGAGCGGGTGCTGGAGGCCTTCGCCGCGATCGCCGCGACCCAGCCTGAGGCCCGCCTGGTGGTGGCCAACGACGGCTCGCTGCGCCCGGCGCTGGAGGCACGCGCCCGCCAGCGCGACCTGGCCGGGCGGGTGAGCTTCGTCGGCCGGCTCGACGCCGCCGCGCAGGACCGCGAGTACGCCCAGGCGACCTGGTACCTGAGCCTGCCGGCCAGCGACTCGGTGGCCGTGTCGGTGCTGGAGGCGATGGCGCACGGCTGCATCCCCCTCCTCTCCGACCTGCCGGCCAACCACGAGCTGGTGCGATCGGGCGACAACGGCCTGATCCTGGGCGAGACGCCCCCGACGCCGGCCGAGCTGGCCGCGGCGATGGCCCCGCTGGCCGCGCGCGCCGCCGAGATCGCCCGCGCCAACCGCGCCTGGGTGCAGGCGCACGGCCTGTTCGCGCCGGCGGTGCAGGGCCTGCTGAACCAGCTCGCGGCGCGCACGCCGCCCCGTTCCCGATGAACATCCTCTACCTGAACCACTACGCCGGCTCGCCCGCGCTGGGCATGGAGTACCGGCCCTACTACCTCGCGCGCGAGTGGGTGCGCGCCGGCCACGCGGTGACGATGGTGGCCGCCGGCTTCTCGCACGTGCGCGCCCGCCAGCCGCAGGTCAACGGGGCGTCGCTGAGTGCGCCGCACCGCGAGGTCGTCGACGGCATCGCCTACCGCTGGTTCCCGGCGCCGGCCTACCAGGGCAACGGCCTGGGGCGGATCCAGAACATCTGGGCCTTCCTGCGCCAGGTCTGGGTGGCCACGGACGCGCTGATCGCCGAGGTGAAGCCGGACCTGGTGATCGCCTCGTCCACCTACCCGATGGACATCTGGGTGGCGCGGCGCCTGGCCCGCCGCGCGGGGGCGAAGCTGGTCTTCGAGGTGCACGACCTCTGGCCGCTGTCGCCGATCGAGCTGTCGGGCATGTCGAAGTGGCACCCCTTCATCCTGATGGTGCAGAAGGCCGAGGACGACGCCTACCGCGACGCCGACGTCGTGATCTCGATGCTGCCCAAGGTGCACGACTACATGGCCAGCCGCGGGCTGGACCTGAAGAAGCTGACCATCGTGCCCAACGGCATCACGCTCGACGAGTGGAGCGGCCAGGCGCCGCCGCTGCGCGAGGACGTGGCCCAGGCGATTGCCGCCGCCCGTGCGGGCGGGCGAACGGTGGTCGGCTACGCCGGCTCGATGGGCCTGCCCAACGCGCTGGACACGCTGCTCGACGCCGCCAAGCGCCTGCAGGGCGCGCCCATCGCCATCGCGATGGTGGGCGACGGCCATGTGCGCGAGCAGCTGGCCGCCCGGGTGCGCGACGAGGGGCTGGCGAACGTCACGATGCTGCCGCCGATCCCCAAGGCGCAGATTCCGAGCTTCCTGGCCGCCATCGACATCGCCTACATCGGCTGGCAGCGCGTGCCCATCTACCGCTTTGGCATCGCGCCGAACAAGCTGATGGACTACCTGATGGCCGGCTGCCCGGTGCTGCACAGCGTGGACGCCGGCAACGACCCGGTGGCCGAGGCCGGCTGCGGCCTGACCGTGCCGCCGGACGACCCCGCCGCGGTGGCCGAGGGCCTGCAACGCTTGGCTGCGCTGCCGGCCGACGAGCGCCGGGCGATGGGCGAGCGTGGCCGCGCCTTCGTGCTGGCCAACCACACCTACCCGGTGCTGGCGCGGCGCTTCCTCGCGGCCTGCGGGCAGGGCTGAGCGGGCCTGAGCGGGCCAGCCGCCCACGGGCGCGGCCGGCGCTGGTCGGTTCTGTCGTGTCGGCGTGACAGTTCCCGGCGGGGGGGGCGGTCGGTGGGGCGGGGCGCGGGAACTTCCCGCTGCGCAGGGGGCCGAGGGCCGTTAGGCTGGCGCCATGAGCAGCCTGCCCCACGACGAGACCGATGCGGTCGCCGAACGCTACGCCCGCCGCGAGGTGGTGGCGCAGGCCCTGAGCGCGGCCGGCGAGGGGCTGGGCCGCTACAGCCTGCTGCAGCCCGACGTCTGGCAGACGGTGCAGGAGCGCCAGCGCGCGCTGCTGCAGCTGTTCCGCGCCACGGGCTGGCACGACCTGGGGGTGCGCCGCTTGGTCGAGGTGGGCTGCGGCAGCGGCGGCAACCTGCTGGAATTCCTGCGCTGCGGTTTTCGCCCCGAGCACCTGACCGGGCTGGAGCTGCTGCCCGAACGCCACGCCCACGCCCGGGCGATGCTGCCCGAGCGGGTGGCGCTGCACCTGGGCGATGCCACCCGCGCGCCGCTGGCCCCCGGCAGCGCCGACCTGGTGTTTCAGGCCACGGTGTTTTCCTCGCTGCTGGACGATGCCTTCCAGCAGCAGCTGGCCGACGCGATGTGGCGCTGGGTGAAACCGGGCGGGGCGGTGCTCTGGTACGACTTCACCGTCGACAACCCGCACAACCCGGACGTGCGCGGCGTGCCGTTGAAGCGGGTGCGCGCGCTGTTTCCGCAGGCCACGCTGCGCGCGCAGCGCCTGACGCTGGCCCCGCCGATCGCCCGGCGCGTCTGTGCCCTGCACCCGGCGCTGTACACCCTGTGCAACGCGCTGCCGCTGCTGCGCACCCACCGCCTGGTCTGGCTCGGCAAGCCGGCCTGACCGCGTGGCTCCCGCCGCCGCTGCGCGGCGTTACGATTCTGGCGTTGCCCGCAGACCGTGGGAGGTCGCATGACCCCGCTGAAGACGTCGTCGCTGCCGGGGGCCGGATCCAGGCCCGCGGCGCTCACCTGGATCGGCCGGATGGCCGCGGTTGCCGCGTCGGCGGCGCTGCTGGCCTTGAGTGGCTGCGTGGGGTACTCGCCCAATGGCCTGACGCCCGGTGTCGGCGAAGCCGCGGTGCGCGCGCAGATGGGCGAACCCACCGACCGTCACGCGCTGCCCGAGGGGCGCACCCGCCTCGAGTACGCCCGTGGCCCGGCGGGGCGGCACACCTACATGCTGGACTTCGACGCCGCCGGGCGCCTGCAGGCCTGGTCGCAGGTGCTGACCGAGGCGAACTTCGCGCGCGTGCAGCCGGGCTGGACGGCCGAGCAGCTGCGCAGCGAGCTGGGCCGGCCGACGCAGGAGCAGGTCTTCCCGCTCGGGCAGGTGCGCGTCTGGAGCTACCGATTCGACAGCTGGGACTGCAGCTGGTTTCAGGTGACCGTGGCGCTGCGCGACGCGCGCGTCACCGAGACGGGGATGGGGCCTGATCCACGCTGCAATGCGCCCGACAAGCACCGGGATTGAGCGCCGTTGGTGGACTGCGGTCCGCGCTGTGGCGCAGGGGGCCGGGCGCGTTGGTTTACGATCACCGGTTCGCCGCCGAATTGAACTGTTGCGCGCCCGCGTCACCTGCCATGTCGTCCCCTGCCTCCACCGATCCGAAGAACCTCCCCTTCCTGCCCTTCGCGCTGCCGGAAATCGGTGAGGAAGAAATCGCCGAGGTGGTCGA
>DAOLLE010000375.1:0-4001 GCA_035331205.1 Burkholderiaceae bacterium | reverse complement strand
TGGCCTTCGTGCTGGCACAGAACTACCTGCAGGACCTGCTCAAGCTCGGCGCCGGCGCGCTGGAGGGCGTGCCGCTGCTGTCGCAGATCGTCTCGCCCGACCGCTGGCTGCTCTGGCTGGGCGTGCTCTTCGTGCTGTCGGTCTACCACTTCCCGACCGGCATCGTCGGCCGGCTGCGGGCGATGGCCCTGCGGCTGAAGGCCTGAGCCGCCGCGCCCACGTTTTCCTCGCTGTCAACGCCCCCTGAGCGCCGCCGGTTCCCTCCCAAAGAGGGGCCGGCGGTGCGAAAGGCCCCCATGCTGCCCACCTCGAACTACCTCACCTGCCTCGGCCGCGAGCTCCACTACATGGAATGGGGCGCGCAGCACCGCGACACCGTCATCGCCTGGCACGGCTTGGCGCGCACCGGCCGGGACATGGACGACCTGGCCGCGCACCTGGCGCAGCGCTGGCGGGTGATCTGCCCGGACACCATCGGCCGCGGCCTGAGCCAGTGGAGCCCCGACCCGGTGGGCGAATACCACTTGGGCTTCTACGCCCAACTCGCCACCGCGCTGCTGGACCAGCTGGGCATCGAGCAGTGCCTGTGGGTCGGCACCTCGATGGGCGGCGCCATCGGCACCAAGGCCGCCGCGGGCGCTTTGCGCGGTCGCATTCGCCGCCTGGTGCTCAACGACAACGGCCCGAGCCTGGCCGCGGCGGCGATCGAGCGCATCCGCAGCTACGCCGGCAGCCCGGCCTCCTTCGCCACGGTCAGCGAGCTGGAGGCCTACTTCCGCACGGTCTACAAGCCCTACGGCTGGCTGAGCGACGCGCAGTGGCGGCGCTTGACCGAAACCTCGGTGCGCCGTCTGCCAGACGGCCGCGTCACGCCGCACTACGACCCGGCGATGGTGCAGCAGTTCATCAGCCACCCCGACGACTACGAGCTCTGGGCCGAGTGGGACACGCTGGACCTGCCGGTGCTCTGCCTGCGCGGCGAGAGCAGCGACCTGCTCCTGCCCGACACCGCCGAGGCGATGCGCGAGCGCGGCCCGCGCGCGGTGGTGGTCGAGATCTCCGGCTGCGGCCACGCGCCCGCGCTGAACACGCCCGAGCAGTTCGCGCTGGTCGAGCGCTTCCTGGCGGGTTGATCCCGCCGACACGGCGGCGGAGCCGGTCGGCTGCGGGACAGCAGGTCGTCCTCAGTTTGTGATACATCTGGCGGCCGGCTCGCGCCATCCTGGGCGGGCCACCCCTGTCGACCTGGATGGACCCTCCGCGATGAACCCGGTGTCTCCCGCCCCGACCACCCCAGCCTCCCCCGCGCCGCTGCCGCTGGTTTACTCCTGCTCGGGCTGTTCGAGCGCCGCCCAGCTGTGCAACGCCCTGGCGCTGCGCCTGGACCGCGCCGGGCTGGCCGAGATGTCCTGCATCGCCGGGGTCGGCGGCGGCGTACCGGGGCTGGTGCGCACCGCCAAGTCGGGCCGCCCCATCCTGGCGCTGGACGGCTGCCCACTGCACTGCGTGCGCCACTGCCTGAACCGCCACGACCTGCGCCCGCAGGTGCACGTGGACCTGTCCAAGGCCGGCGTCAAGCGCCGCCTGCACGAGGACCCGAGCGACGAGGAGATGCAGCGCGTCTGGGCCGAGCTGCTGCAGCCCGCGCTGTCCGAGCTGCAGGCGCTGGCATCGGCGGCAGCGATCGACCCCGAGCCGGTGGCGGGCTGATCGCGGCGGGGCGGCGCCCGCCGTCGCGGGATACTCGCCGGGTCGCGTCTTCCCCGCCTCCGCCGCCATGCGCCGTCGCCATCTCCTGCCGCTCCTCCTCGCCGCCAGCCTGCCCCTGCTCGCCGGCCCCGCTGCCCACGCCCAGGCCGCCCGCCCGATCAAGCTGGTCGTGCCTTACCCGCCCGGCGGGCCGCTGGACGCGATCGCGCGCATCCTGGCCGAGAAGGTGCAGCCGACGCTGGGCCCCGTCGTCGAGAACAAGCCCGGCGCCGGCGGCAACCTGGGCGCCGATGCGGTGGCCAAGGCGCCGCCGGACGGCCACACGATCGTGATGGGCGCGGTGGCCACCCACGCGATCAACCCCTGGCTCTACGCCAAGCTGCCCTACGACCCGATCCGCGACTTCGCGCCGATCACCCTGGTGGCCCGGGTGCCCAACGTGCTGGTGCTCAACACCGAGGCGGCCGACAAGCTCGCCATCCGCAGCGTCGCCGACCTGGTGGCCTACGCGAGGAAGAACCCCGGCCGGCTGAATTACGGCTCGGGCGGCAATGGCAGCGCCGGCCACCTCGCCGGCGAGATGTTCAAGGCGCAGGCCAAAGTCAGCCTGGTGCACATCCCCTACGCCGGCGCGGCGCCCGCGCAGCTCGGCCTGCTGGCGGGCCAGGTGGACCTGAACTTCGACAACCTCGCCGCGGCCGCGGCCAACATCCGCGCCGGCAAGTTGAAGGCCCTGGCCGTCACGACCGCGCAGCGCAGCGCCGCGATGCCCGAGCTGCCGACGCTGGCCGAATCGGGCCTGCCCGGCCTGGTGGTGGACACCTGGTTCGGCCTGCTCGCCCCGGCGAAGACGCCCGCCGAGCAGGTGCAGCAACTCAACGCCGCCTTCACCGCCGCGCTGGCCGCACCGGACGTCAAGGACCGCCTCGCCAAGTTCCTGGCCGAGCCCGCACCGACCACGCCGGCACAGTTCGGCGCCTTCATCCAGGCCGAGCTGGCGAAGTACGAGAAGGTGGTGAAGGCCAGCGGCGTGCGCATCGAGTAACCGGAGTGGCTGGTGTGACAGGAGTGGCGACCATGGACCTTTCGACCCCCGCGGGAGCACCCGCTCTGCCCGGCAGCGACGGCATCAACGCCTACCCCCACCTGCTGCGCCCGCTGGACCTGGGCTTCACGCAGCTGCGCAACCGGGTGCTGATGGGCTCGATGCACACCGGCCTGGAGGACGGGCGCGACCTGAGCCGCATGGCCGCCTTCTTCCGAGAGCGGGCCGAAGGCGGCGTGGGACTGATGGTCACCGGCGGCTTCTCGCCCAACCTGGTCGGCCAGACCAAGCCCTTCGCCGGCACGCTGGCCACCTCGGGCGCGGCCCGGCGCCACCAGGTCGTGACCCGCGCGGTGCACGAGGCCGGCGGCAAGATCGCGCTGCAGATCCTGCACGCCGGGCGCTACGCCTACCACCCGCTGGCGGTGGCGCCGTCCCGGCTGCGCTCGCCCATCTCGCCCTTCAAGCCGCTGCCGCTGACGGCCGCCGGGGTGGAGCGGCAGATCCGCGCCTTCGTGAACTGCGCCTGCAAGGCCCGCGAGGCGGGCTACGACGGCGTGGAGATCATGGGTTCGGAGGGCTACTTCATCAACGAATTCCTCTCCACGGCCACCAACCAGCGCCACGACGCCTGGGGCGGCGACTACAGCCAGCGCATGCGCCTGCCGGTCGAGATCGTCGAGCGCACCCGCCAGGCGGTGGGGCCGGACTTCATCCTGATCTTTCGCCTGTCGATGATCGACCTGGTGCCCGGCGGCAGCTCCTGGGACGAGACGGTGCAGCTCGGCACGGCCGTGGCACGCGGCGGCGCCACGCTGATCAACACCGGCATCGGCTGGCACGAGGCGCGCGTGCCCACCATCGCCACCAGCGTGCCGCGTGCGGCCTTCGCCTGGGTGACGCAGAAGATGAAGGCGGCCTTCTCTGCCGCCGGCCTGGCCACGCCGTTGATCACCTCCAACCGCATCAACACGCCCGAAGTGGCCGAGCAGGTGCTGGCCGAGGGCTGTGCGGACATGGTCTCGATGGCCCGGCCGCTGCTGGCCGATGCCCACTTCGTGCGCAAGGCCGCCGAGGGCCGGGCCGCCGACATCGCCCCCTGCATCGCCTGCAACCAGGCCTGCCTGGACCACATCTTCCAGAACCAGCTGGCCAGCTGCCTGGTCAACCCGCGCGCCTGCCACGAAACCCTGCCGGAGATGACACCCCGCCCCGGCGCCCAGCCGCGGCGCATCGCGGTGGTGGG
>DAOLLE010000374.1:0-4009 GCA_035331205.1 Burkholderiaceae bacterium | reverse complement strand
GGGGGCCGCGCCGCAGGGGCAGGGCCAGCGGGGTGCCCCCGGGCGGTGGAGGCAGCGGGCACGGCGTTCGTCGGATTCATCGGCTCGAGGTGGGCACGGTGCCGCAGCGTGGGGTGGACTTGGGCGATCGGGGCGGCCGCAATGGGGTCCCGGCCGGGTTGTCCCGGATGGTGGCCGACCCGGGAGGTCGCGGATCGGCCGAAATGCCGCGGCGGCGCGTCCCAATTCGGCCCCCGGTGGCGGGCGGGGCTGGCCTCTAATGCAAGGCGTCGTCCCGGGTCGGGGCGAGTGCGTGCCCCTGCGTGGGCGGTGTCCCCTCGCGGGGCGCCGGTTGCCCGGCCTGTCGGACCTTCCCGGAAGGTGCATCCATGAGTCTGTCCACGCGCTGGCGTGCCGCCATCGCCGCCGTTGCCGGTGCCGCGGTCTTTCCGAATGCGAGCCGCCCGACCCGTCCGGCCCACGCCGGCGCCGTCGATGGGGGCCTCGCCGCCCGTCTGCGCGCGCTGCGCGGATCGTGGCGCGAGTTCTTCCGCCACCACGGCGCCTGGGCGCCCGGCGTGCGGCTGCACCGCCGGCTGGATTTCCGCAGCAAGGCCGCGCTGGTGACGGCGGCCTTCGTCATTCCGACGGTGGCGCTGGGCTGGCTGCAGTTCTCCGACGCCTGGCTGCGGTTGGCGGACCTGCGTCAGGCGAGGCAGCTGCTTGCGTTGTCCAGTGCGTCGAGCGAGTTGATCGAGCAGGTCAATGGCCCACGGCCCAGGCCCGAGTCGGCCAGGGCTCCCGCGTCCGCGACGGCGAACCCGCCCGCCGCAGCGCCCGGCGCGAAGGAGCCGAGCGGCGATGCCATCGACGCAGCCTGGCGCCGTCTGGAGGAACGCTATTCGCCTGGGCTGGCCGGCCACGCGGTGGATCTGCGCTTTCGTGGCCTGGTCGAGCTGCTGCCGCGCCTGACCGGCCGGCCCGCGGGCAGCCCGGCCGAGCGGGCCCGCCTGCGCCGCGAGTTCACCGCCCAGCTGCTGGACTTCAACGAGGCGCTGCTGCTCGACTCGGCGCTGGGTGCCGAGCAGCGCCTGGCCTTCCGGCACCGCGCGCGGCTGGTGCTGCACCTGCTGCCGCGCATCGAGCAGGCGCTGGCCGACACCAGCGAGCAGGCGCAGGCCCTCGTTGGCCTCGGCGAGCCCGGGCATCCGGCGACGTTGGCCACCTTCGAGCCCTATGCCCTGGCCCACTACCGGCTGCAGCCCCTGCTCGATCGCGCCCGGCTGTCCGCGCATGGCCTGGCGACGGCGGCTTCGCCGGCCGGCCTGCTGCCGATCGGATCGGAGCCGTCGCCCACGGCCGAGCCGAACTCGCCCACCGACGCCATCGTTGCGTTGGTCGACCGGATCAGTCGGCAGACCGCTGGACTGCACCGCCTGCTGCTGGCCGGCCCCACGCCCGAGGAGCTGACCCGGCAACTCGAGGCGGTGCCGGCCCTGCGCGTGGCACTGCACGACCAGCAGGCCCAGCTCGCCGTCGGCCTGGCCGAGGAGCTGGCGGCGCTGTGGCGGCAGCAGCGCGACGCCTTCTTGCTGTTCTGCGGCGCCACCGCCGTCACGCTGCTGCTGGCGACCTATCTCCTCTATGCCTTCTTCCATGTGCTGCGCGGCGGCATGCGCCAGATCCAGCGTGAGGTGCAGTACGTCGCCGAGGGGGACCTGAGCCGTCGCCCGCGCCCGCTGGGGCGTGACGAGGCGGCCCTGACGCTGGCGCTGATCACTGAATCGCTGGGCAACCTGGGCGGGCTGTTCTCGGTGGTGCGCCGCGGCGTGGCTTCGGTGGCGCATGCCTCGACCGAGATCGCCGCGGCCAGCACCGACCTGTCGCGCGGCTCGGACGTTGCCCTGGCCTCGGTGGACTCGGTGCGCCAGGGCATCGGCGCGATGGTCGGCCACCTCGAAGGCTACGAGCAGTGCGTGCAGCAGGCGGTCGAGCGCGCGCGGGCGATGCGCACCGAGTCGGGCCGCAGCCGCCGCGTGATGGGCACCCTGTCCGAGCGCATCGCCGGATTGCAGCAGCGCAGCCGCGAGATCGGCAAGATCGTCGGCCTGATCGACGGCATCGCCTTCCAGACCCACCTGCTGTCGTTGAACGCCTCGGTCGAGGCGGCCCGCGCCGGGGAAGCCGGCAAGGGCTTCGCGGTGGTGGCGCACGAGGTGCGGCAGCTGTCGGTGCGGGTGGCCAACGCGGCGCACCAGATCAACGAGATCGTCGCCAGCTCGATCGCCGAGATCGAGCAGGGCCGCGAGATCACCCAGCGCAGCGTCGAGGCGGTGGTGGGCACCGAGGCCGAGGTGCACGGTGTCAACCAGGTGCTGCAGCGCCTGACCGAGCTGACCTGCGAGGGCCAGCACAACGCCCAGCAGATGGCCGGTGCGCTCGACGAGCTGCACCAGTCCAGCCAGGCCAACGCCCGCCTCGCCGAGCAGATGACCGCGGCGGCGCAGGAGCTGCGCCGCCAGAGCCTGCAAGTCAGCGAGCAGTCGGCGCGTTTCAAGCTCGCCTGAGTCACCGCCTCGACGGGCCGCCGCAGCGCTTGGCCCTCCCGAGGACGGGGGCTTCGGCATTGCATACCCATGGCTGTATAAACGGGGCATGACGCTTCCTGCCCATCTGCCTTGCGCCCGAACCCTGCCCGTCGCCGAATCGGCCCGCCGCCGCCTGTTTCGGGCGGGCGCCGGATGGCTGTTGCTCGGCGCCGGTTGGGGGGCGCTGCGCCCCGCCCGCGCCGGTGACGAGCTGTCGGTCGGCCTGGACGACCTGCGCAGTGCGCTGAGCGATCGCAAGACCGTGGTCTTCGACATCCGCGAGCCGCAGGAGCACGCCACCGGCGTCGCCGCGGGCGCCCGGCTGCTGCCGATGAGTCAGCTCGGCGCCCGGCTGGCCGAGGTGCCGCGCGATCCGGCCCAGCCGGTGCTGCTGGTGTGCAATACGCAGAACCGCTCGCGCCGAGCCGTGGAGGCCCTGCGCTCGCGCGGCTACACCAATGTGCGCTACGTGGCCGGCGGAATGAGCGGCTGGAGCGCCAAGGGCTGGCCGCTGGTCGCGCCCACCGCGTCATCGTCGGCCAAGTGATGCTGTCGCTCCGCTCGCCGGCGGGCCGATCGCCCGGCGCTGCTGCGCCTACGGCACAGCGGGCCGTCCGCGCAGCAGCCGCAGCTTGGCTTCCAGTGCGGCGGCATTGAGCACACCGAAGTGGCTGTGCAGCAGCCGGCCGTCGGCGTCGTAGAACAGCGTGGTCGGCAGCCCGCGCGAACCCACCGCGGCGCCGAGCCGCGCCGCCGGGTCCAGCCAGACCCCGCGCAGGGCCAGGCCCTGGGTGCTCAGGTAGGTGCGCACCGCCGCGGCCGACTCGCCCTGGTCGATGAACAGAAAGGTGACGTCGCGCTCGCGCGCCTGGGCGGCGGCCAGCAGCGGCATCTCCTGCCGGCAGGGGCCGCACCAGCTGGCCCAGAGATTGACCACCACCGCCTGGCCCCGTGCCAGCTCGGGCAGCTCCGCGCTGCGGCTGCTGCCGAGTTCGTTGAGCGACAGCGCCGGCAGCGGCGGGCGGTCGCGGGTGCCGAGTGCCGAGGTCAGCCCGAGCCAGAGCGTGCCGGCCACCAGCGCCCCACCGGCCAACGGTCCGCGCAGCCGGGCGTTCAGGGTGGCCTGGCCGGTCAACCAGACCAGCCCGATGAGCCAGCCGGCCCAGGGGTGCCAACCGCCGTCGCGAAGGTCCAGCGCCGTGAGCGGATCGAGGGCGTAGAGGTCGGCGTGTGTCAGTACATGCGTGAGCCGCGCCGCCAGCAGGCCCACCGCGGCGGCGAGCAGCAGGGCGTTGCCGGCCGAGGCCGCCTGATTGCGCAGGGCGGCTTCATCGGTGGGGGCGGTCGCGTCGGCGGCAGCAGCAATCGGGGCGCCGGCCTCGCCTGCGCTGCGCCGGGGAGGCGCCGCAGACGACCGACGAGCGGCCCTTCTGGCTTGGTCA
>DAOLLE010000373.1:0-4014 GCA_035331205.1 Burkholderiaceae bacterium | reverse complement strand
GGGCGGTGGCGAAGCCGGCCAGATCGGCCGGGCGGGTCGCGGCGGCACCGCCGGCGCGGGGAGGGGTGGTGCTCATCGGCTCCAGATGATCGGCAGGGCGGGGCGGCAGGGGGCGTCCGGCGTTGGGGGAGCGCTCAGGCGATGTCGCCGCAGTGCATGCCGAAGCGGCCGTCGCGGCGGTCGGCGAAGAAATGTTCCAGCGTCAGGCGCACGGTGCGAAAGGCCAGCTCCTTCCAGGGCACCTCGCTCTCGTGGAACAGGCGCGCCTCGATCGTCTCGGGGCCGGGGTCGAAGGCGGTGTCGAGCAGCCGGGCGCGGTAGAAGAAATGCACCTGACCGGCGGGCACGACGTTGAGCACGGTGAACAGCGGCAGCAGTTCGATGCGCGCGCCGGCTTCCTCGACCGTCTCTCGGCACGCGCCCTGCTCGGTGGTCTCACCCAGCTCCATGAAGCCGGCCGGCAGCGTCCAGAAACCGCGCCGCGGCTCGATGTTGCGCCGGCACAGCAGCACCTGCTCGCCCCAAACCGGCAGCGTGCCCACCACATTGAGCGGATTTTCGTAATGGATCGTGGTGCAGGCCGGACAGGTGGCGCGTTCACGGTTGTCGTCGTCCGGGATCCGGTACTCGACGGGGGTGCCGCACTCTCGGCAGTGCTTGATGCGACGCGTCAGCTGCATCCGGCCAGTGTATCGCGAGGGGCGTGGCATCATCAGCGGCGCCCGGATACCCAGGCAGCGGCGCGGTGCGACTTGCTCCGCAGTGTCGCCGCGGGGTGTGCCGGATCCGGAAAAAAGAAGAGGTCGAAGAGGAAGCATCCATGGAGCTTTACAGCTATTTCCGCTCGTCGGCATCGTTTCGCGTGCGCATCGCCCTGGCGCTCAAGGGCCTGCCGCACGACTACAAGGCGGTGCACCTGGTGCGCAACGAACAGGCCGACCCGGCCTACGCCGCGATGACCCCGCACCGGCTGGTGCCTGCGCTGGTCGACGGTGGCCAGGTGCTCAGCCAGTCGCTGGCCATCCTCGAGTACCTCGACGAGTCCTACCCGCAGCCGCCGCTGCTGCCCGCCGACGCCCTCGGCCGTGCCCGCGTGCGTGCGCTGGCGCTGGACATCGCCTGCGAGATCCACCCGCTGAACAACCTGCGCGTGCTGCGCTACCTGGTCAAGGAGCTGGGTGCCAGCGAGGACGCCAAGAACGCCTGGTACCGCCACTGGGTCGAGACCGGCCTGGAAGCGGTGGAGCGGCGCATGCTGGCCGATGGGGCGACCGGCCTGTACTGCCACGGCGACACGCCGGGGCTGGCGGACTGCGTGCTGGTGCCGCAGATCTTCAATGCCCAGCGCTTCGACTGCCGGCTCGACCATGTGCCCACCGTGATGCGCGTGTTCGACGCCTGCATGGCGCTGCCGGCCTTCCAGGCGGCGCAGCCCTCGGCCTGCCCGGACGCGGAGAACTGAGCGGTGGCGATCGAGGGGGGCGACATGGCGGACTGGCTCTGGCCGGTCTTCACGGCGCCCGGTGTGCGCGCGGTGATGACCTCCCGCCAGGGGGGCGTGGGCGTCGGGCCCTTCGACGGGTTGAACCTGCGCCCCGGCATCGGTGACGACCCGTCGGCGGTGGCGGAGAACCGCCGGTGCTTGACCGAGCGGCTGGGCGTGCCGAGCCGGCGCGTCGACCAAGTCCACGGCGCGGCGGTGCATGGCTTCGAAGACCTGGTCGACGCGGCCGACGGCGCTGCGGACGACGGCCTGCCGGTGGCCGACGCCTCGGTCACCGCGCGGGTCGGGCTGGCCTGCGAGGTGCAGGTGGCCGACTGTCTGCCGGTGCTCTTCGCCGACCGGGACGGCCGCGCCGTCGGTGCGGCCCACGCGGGCTGGCGCGGCTTGGCCGCCGGGGTGCTGGAGGCGACGCTGCAGCGCGTGTGCGACCTCGCGGGCCAGCCACCCGAGGCGATCGAGGCCTGGCTGGGGGCCTGCATCGGGCCGGCGCAGTTCGAGGTCGGCGCCGACGTGGTGGCGGCCTTCGGAGCGGATGCGTCGGCGCCGGGCGCGGCGCGTTTCGTCGCCCGGCCTTCGGCATCGACCGATGCCGCACCGAAGTGGCTGGCCGACCTTCCCGGCCTGGCACGGGATCGGCTGGCTGCTGCCGGTGTCGGCCGCATCTTTGGCAACGACGGCAGCGCCGGTTGGTGCACCGTCACGAACCCGGCGCGCTTCTTCTCCTACCGGCGCGACCGGCACACCGGCCGCATGGCCGCGCTGATCTGGCGCCTGGCCTGACGCGGGGAGGGCACCGTCAAGCGGCAGGCGGAGGAGCTGGCGCCGACGGCGGTGCATCGGCCGTCGCCGCGGCCTCGGCCAGCGCTGCGCGTTCGGCAGCCTCCTGGGCCTTGCGCAGCCGGCGTCGCCCTGGTGCGCCGAGCAGGTACATCAGCAGCGCGGTGGGCAGCAGCCCGTAGAGGACGAAGGTGACGGCCGCGCCCAGCCAGCTGCCGTGCGACGCCATGCCTTCGGCGAGTGCCATCATGAGGGCGACGTAAAGCCAGCCGATCGGGACGAGGTACATCGGGGTCTGTCCGGGGGGGAAGGAAAAGGTTCGTGCAAGCCGTTGCGACCATAATCTTGCCATCCGTCAATGACCGGATCGCGTTGGATCGCACGTGTTAGGGACCTGTTGACTCGCTGAGGAGACGATGCAAAGTACGTATTTCGCCCCCTGGGGCATCCCTGGGCTGCCGGGCACGAATGGTTTCGGGTCGTCCGCGTTTCAGTTGCCGGGGGCGCCCAATGTGGGCAAGTTGGGTCAGCAGATGAGTTCGCTGGGCGCGTCGATGGCCCCGGCCCTGCAGGCCTTCGCAGACCTCAAGGTTCCCCCGACCGAGCTTGCGCGCATCCAGGCCGAGTACCTGCGCCAGGCTGCCGAGCTGTGGAACCAGAGCCTGACCCAGGGCGGCAGCGCCATCAAGGACGATCGCCGTTTCTCGTCGGAGGCCTGGGCCGCCAATCCGCTGGCCGGCTTCGCCGCAGCCAACTACCTGCTCAATGCCCGCACGCTGATGGAATTGGCCGAAGCGGTGCAGGGCGATGAGAAGACCAAGGCGCGCCTGCGTTTCGCGGTGCAGCAGTGGGTGGACGCCTCGGCGCCGTCCAACTTCCTCGCGCTGAACGCCGACGCGCAGAAGAAGGCGCTGGAGACCCAGGGCGAGAGCCTGTCCCAGGGCATGGCGCTGCTGTACAAGGACCTGCAGCAGGGCCATGTGTCGCAGACCGACGAGTCGGTGTTCGAGGTGGGCAAGAACGTCGCCACCACCGAGGGCGCCGTGGTGTTCGAGAACGAGCTGTTCCAGCTGATCGAATACAAGCCGTTGACCGACAAGGTGTACGACAAGCCGATGCTGTTCGTGCCGCCTTGCATCAACAAGTTCTACATCATGGACCTGCAGCCGGAGAACTCGCTGATCCGGTACACGGTGGAGCAGGGCCATCGCCTCTTCGTGGTCAGCTGGCGCAACGTCGACCAGAGCCTGGCGGCCAAGACCTGGGACGACTACATCGAGGACGCCGTCATCCGCGCCATCCGCACGGTGCAGGAGATCAGCGGCAGCAAGACGATGAACACGCTGGGCTTCTGCGTGGGCGGCACGCTGCTGGCCACCGGCCTGGCGGTGCTGGCCGCGCGCGGCGAGCAGCCGGCCGAGAGCCTGACGATGCTGACCTCCTTCCTGGATTTCAGCGCCACGGGCGTGCTCGACCTCTTCGTCGACGAGACCAGCGTGCGCCTGCGCGAGATGAGCATCGGCGCGGATGCCCCCGGCGGCCCCGGCCTGCTCAAGGGCAAGGAACTCGCCACGACCTTCAGCTTCCTGCGCCCGAACGACCTGGTGTGGAATTACGTCGTCGGCAACTACCTGAAGGGTGAGGCGCCGCCGCCCTTCGACCTGCTGTACTGGAACTCCGACAGCACCAACCTGCCCGGCCCGATGTACTGCTGGTACCTGCGCCACACCTAC
>DAOLLE010000372.1:0-4014 GCA_035331205.1 Burkholderiaceae bacterium | reverse complement strand
GCCTGGCGAGCGTCGCACCGCCAAGCCTCGTGTTTACACCCCCGACGACGCCTCTCTGCGCTCTGTTTTCTCGGTCGGTCACGCGAGCGTTCTCGAGGCTACTTCCTTTGCTGGCAGGGGGTTGGAGGTAGTCGGTTGTAGTTGGCAACTCCTGAAGCGGTGGCGACCGATTTATAGAGTGCGTCCGCCAGTCCTTGAACGCTGGGCAGTTCACTGCCCAGCGGCGTCATGCAGACAAGCAGTCTCCTGAAGGCCCAGGCATCGGACAGCGCGACGATTCGGGTGCCTGCTCTGCAGTAACGCGCCGCGGCCTTGTCTGGCATGACCGCGGCACCAACACCCGTGGCAACAACCTGTGCGATAGCGTCAAACCCACCCAAGCGCACTCTGTGGCGCGGGATGCGGCCACTGCGACTGGCCTGTGTCGCCAAGAAGCGGCCTAGCCCGCTGTCTCGGGCCAACCCCACGAGCGGGTGCTCCAGTAGCTCGCCAAATGCGATCGAGCGCCGCCGGCCGATAGCCCAGCGACTTGGCAGCAGTACCACCAAACGATCGTCGAGCCACTGCCTCACCAGCAGGCCGGAGGTGTCGACGTAATTCGCGACAATGCCGATGTCAGCGGTCCCTCGACGCAACGCGTCGATCACCGCCTCGCTGGGCAGTTCCTGGACGTCTACATCTAGATCCGGGTTCGTGATAAGGAAGTGCCCGATTGTGCGCGGCAAGGCCTCCGACATCGCGGCAGTGTTACATAGCAGCCGAACGGTGCCGCGCAACCCGTGCCCGAAGCTCGCCATTTCGACGTGGAGTGACTCGAGTTCTGCGAGCACACGATTCGCGTGGCGTGCCAGCGCGCGCCCGGCATCGGTCGGGGCTGCACCAGTCTTCGATCGATCCAGCAAGCGAGTACCAGAAGCGTCCTCCAATGTCTTGATTCGCGCGCTCGCCGCGGCGAGTGAGAGGTTTACAGCGGACGCAGCGGCGGTGATCGTGCCGTGTTCAATGACGGCAGCGAAGAGGTGCAGATCGAAAGGGTCGATGCGGTAGTCGACGGTGCGGCGCGCCTTGTTGGTCATGGGGTCATTGCCTTTATCCTGCGGAATTGCCGAAGGATACGTGCAGGGCAATCAGATGGACAGTAGGTCTGTTCAGGCAACATCATCCGGATATGGACAAGTTGCAGCTTCTGATGGTGACGTTGGTGTTCTTTCTCGCAGGTGCGGTGAAGGGCGTCACCGGCATGGGTCTTCCGACAGTGGCGATGAGCTTGCTGGGTCTATGGATGGCTCCGGTTCAAGCGGCAGCACTGCTCGTGGTCCCCTCGCTTGCCACCAACGTTGCGCAGTGTCGCGGGCCGCACCTGTTGCCGCTCGCTGCACGCCTGTGGCCTGGCTGGGTTGCTATCGCGGTCGTGACGGTTATCGCTCCCGGGTTTGGGGGCCTGGCATCGGTTGAGTCGGCGAGGGCCTGGCTGGGTGTAGTGCTCATCGCCTACGGGGTATGGGGACTGTGGCGCCCCGTATTGCCAGACTTGGCGGCACGTGGCAGGTGGCTCAGCGCGATTGCAGGAGCGATGACCGGAGTGGTCACGGCTCTCACCGCCGTCTTCGTTCTGCCGTGGGTTCCCTATCTACAGTCAATTCGTCTGGGCAAGGAAGAGATGGTGCAAGCCCTGGGACTATCGTTCACCGTCGCCACGCTGGCCCTCGCGGTTCGAGTACAGACTGCGACACCGCTATGGTGGTGGTCAGCGTCGACCGCGCTCGCCGTATGCGTAGCACTGGCCGGCGCCTTCTCAGGACTGAAACTTGGAGCGGCGCTGAGGAGCCGTCTCGCCGGGCCTGCGTTCCAGAAGGCCCTGTTCGTCGTCTTCATCGCGCTAGGCTCTGCCAACCTCACACGCGCTGGCTGAGGCACATTGCAGCCCGCTGTACAGTTACCGCGAATCTGGTGATGGTAGGTAAGTCAGGCCGCGATGACTCAGGGAAACAGAAGCCTCGACCGCTCGCAACCAAACGACGGTGCAAACGACGCACCAAACGATGGGGTCGCCAAACGACGGGGTCTTGCCTTTTGCCTCCCAAGCACCGACGCGCAGGGTGGATCGGCGCAGGGGGTCCGCCGCCCCGCAATCCGAAGCACCACCCCGCCACTACCCGCATGGCATGGCGATCCCGGGGCAGGGTGCCGTGTGAGGCCCATTCCATGCGCGTCCCGGGGCGACATGCCCGAAGCGCGCCGCTCCATGTGCCATCCGCCACGCCGGACACGCCACAAGCTGCGTGGGCTGGACTTCCGCAGGTTGCCGGGCCTGTGGGGTGCATGGATAGGCGTTCCGCGGCGTACCACCGCCCACAGCGCCTATCCATGAGCCTCGCAGACGGCTTGCGCGTTGCCTGCCGAGGTGCGCCGCTGCACGGCGTTCACGGGTGCAGGATGTAGTCGTAACCCTTCTTGAAGTCGTCGAGCGAGATCTCGCGTTCGCGCTGGCCGAGGGCGTCGTAGAGCTTGACCTTGCCGGCGTTCAGGCCGAGCACCGCATAGGCGTGGGCGTAGTTGTTGTCGATGTTGCTGCGGCGGGCGATGGTCGGCACCTTGGTTGCGTCGGCGAGGGTGGTGTTGAGGTCGGCGGCGGAGAGTTTCGCGACCTCCTTGACCTGCACGCTGCCGGTGACGAATTCGACCACCTCGTTGGCGGCAGGGCCGGTGTCAGCGCTCGCCAGTGTTTCGTAGCTGCCGCTGGCCTTGAGCACGACGAAGGCTTTCTCGATCACGCTCACCCACAGCACGTCGTCGCTGGAACGGCCGTACTCGGCTGCGCCGCCGCTGTTCGACCAGAGGAAGTTTGTGACCTCGGTCTTGGCGTTGCCGGGGAAGGTGACTTCGAAGGTGCTCTGCGTTTCGTCCTTCGCCAGCGGCGGATCGGTCTTCTTGTTGCTCTCCGGATAGACGGACTTGTCAGGGTAGGTGCTCTTTACCTTCTGCGAACGCGCGGTGATCGTCACCTTGGACGACAGCGTCTTGGTATGTACCATCGCCGCAAGCAGCGCCGGCAGCGGGCAGTTCAGGATGGCACCCTGTTTGACCTCCAGCACCTTCTTCTCGGTGCCGGCAAGCGCCTTGTCGTGGCGCGCGAGCTGGATGCCCCAGCTCTGGTCGTCCCTGCGCGGCGCGGGTTCCGCGATCTCCTTCAAGGCGCCGGCCTGCATTTCGTCCGGCCCGCCCTCGATGCCGAGCGGATGGTGGTCACCCGCGAACAGGCGCCGATCCTCCGGCTCTGCCGACATGCCGGCCACGCCGGGAATCGTGCCGGCGACCAGGCCGCGGTCGGGAAAGACGGCGCCGCCGTCGGCGTTGTTTCCGTTGGGCATGAATACCTCCGCGAACGCCTGGGATCTGGGCCAGGCAGCGCATCGAGCCCACCGGCCGACGCGCTGCGCAGGCCGTGGTCTCTGATTGCCGTATGCCTATGGTAGCCCACGCCCGGCGCCAATTCGATGCGCCTGACGGCATGCGTGCGGTGCACGTCGCTGTGCGGCGCATGCAGCGGTGCGTGCAGCGCCGGGAAGCCGCCAAGCCGCAGCGTCATCGCCCTCGCGGTCCGGATCGACTAGAATTCAGCCCTTTTCGGCAGCTTCGTGCGCCGAAGCATGCGGGCGAAACGCCCTTCCAGGATTCCGATTCCATGACAGATACGGCCGTCGATGCCGGCGCACCTGCCGGCGCGACCAATTCGCCCCAGTCCCCGCTCGCGCGCGATGTCGCGCGGCGGCGCACCTTCGCCATCATTTCCCACCCCGACGCGGGCAAGACCACGCTGACCGAAAAGCTGCTGCTGTTCGGCGGCGCGATCCAGATGGCCGGCACGGTGAAGGCGCGCAAGAGCGGCCGCCATGCGACCTCCGACTGGATGGAGGTCGAAAAGCAGCGCGGCATCTCGGTGGCCAGTTCGGTGATGCAGTTCGAGCACAACGACTGCGTGTTCAACCTGCTCGACACGCCGGGCCACCAGGA
>DAOLLE010000371.1:0-4031 GCA_035331205.1 Burkholderiaceae bacterium | reverse complement strand
GCCGCTCCAGGTAGCTGGTGTCCGGCAGGATCAGGTCGGCGAACTCGGTGGTCTCCGAGCGGAAGGCGTCGCAGACCACGATGAAGGGGATCTTGTAGGCGCCGTCCTGAACGCCACCCTGATGTTTGTCGACGAGCATCTTGCGCACCTCGGCGGTGTTCATGCTCGAGTTCCAGGCCATGTTGGCCATGAAGAGGAACAGCGTGTCGATCGGGTAGGGGTCACCGCGCCAGGCGTTGGTGATGACGTTGTGCATCAGCCCGTGGGCGGACAGCGGGTGCTCCCAGGAGAATCCCTTGTCGATGCGCACCGGCTCGCCGGCGTCGTCGACGAAGAGGTCCGCCGGTGTCTCCGGCCAGCCCAGCGGCGGCGCGTCCAGCGGGGTATTGGGCTTGACCGAGGCCGGCGAGCGCGGCGGGCGGGCGTTGGGCGGCACCGCGCGCGGGTAAGGCGCGCGGTGGCGGAAGCCCCCGGGCCGGTCGATGGTGCCCAGCAGCGACATCAGGATGGCCAGCGCCCGGATGGTCTGGAAGCCGTTGCTGTGCGCGGCCAGCCCGCGCATCGCGTGGAAGGCCACCGGCTTGCCGGTGACGCTCTTGTGCTCCTGGCCCCAGCAGTCGGTCCAGGCGATCGGCAGCTCGATGGTGTGATCGCGCGCGGTCACGCCGATCTCGTGCGCCAGGCGGCGGATGGTCGCGGTCGGGATGCCGGTGATGCCCTCGGCCCACTCGGGCGTGCAGTCGCGCACCCGCTCCTCGAGCAGCTGGAAGGCCGGCTTGACGGGGGTGCCGTCTGGCATGCGGAAGCTCCCCAGCAGGGCCGGGTCGGCGCCCTCGGCGTGGTCGGCCACCGGCCGGCCGCTGAGGCGGTCCCACCAGAAGAAGTTGGCGGGGCGCAGCGGGTTGACGATGTCGCCGTCGGCGTTGCGCATCATCAGCCCGAACTCATCGTGCGCTTCGTCCTGGTTCACCAGCTGGCCGGCGTTGGTGAAGCGCACCAGGAAGTCGCGGTCGTACAGGCCGAGCTCGATGATCTCGCGGATCAGCGCCAGCAGCAGCGCGCCGTCGGTGCCGGGTTTGATCGGCACCCATTCGTCGGCCACCGCGGCGTAGCCGCTGCGCACCGGGTTGATGGCGATCAGCCGCCCACCGGCGTTCTTGAACTTGCCGATCGCGTTCTTCAGCGGGTTCGAATGGTGGTCCTCGGCGGTGCCGATCATCACGAACACCCGCGCACGTTCCAGGTCCGGGCCCCCGAACTCCCAGAACGAGCCGCCGATCGTGTAGATCATCCCCGCGGCCATGTTCACCGAGCAGAAGCCGCCGTGTGCCGCGTAGTTGGGTGTGCCGAACTGGCGCGCGAACAGGCCGGTGAGCGCCTGCATCTGGTCGCGGCCGGTGAACAGCGCAAACTGCTTGGGGTCGGTGGCGCGCAGGTGGGCGAGGCGCTCGGTGAGCAGCGCGAAGGTTTCCTCCCAGCTGATCGGCTCGAACTGGCCGGCCCCCCGCTCGCTGCCGGGCTTGCGCCGCAGCGGCATCGTCAGCCGGGCTGGGGCGTACTGCTTCATGATCCCGGAGGAGCCTTTGGCGCAGATCACGCCCTTGTTGAGCGGGTGGTCCGGGTTACCCTCGATGTAGCGCACCTCCCCATCCCTCAAGTGCACCCGGATGCCGCAGCGGCAGGCACACATGTAGCAGGTGGTGGTCTTGACTTCGGTCCGGGCGTTGGGCAGCGGCGCGGCGATCGGGTCGTGCAGCGGGGGGGAACTGGGCGCGGGCATGGTCTCGGTGCTCGTCGTTCTGGGGCGCGCCCGGTGGTGCGGCGCGGCGAAAGACCCTTCGGCCAATGGCGATTACGCCCGCCGAGGGGGAGGAGCGTCTACTCCCTCCAAGGGCAGGCGCGCCCTACCCGCCCGGGTAGGCGCTGCCCTGCCCTGGTGGAGCGCCCAACCGACGCGGCGTTCGCGGGGCGTGGGAAATCCCGATGGCGCCGAAGGCCGATGGACGTCAAAATCTACGGATACCCTAAACGGTATAAATCGTCGATTTCTCACGCGATTCGGTGCCCGGCGCCGAGTGGGTGGGTTGTCAGTCGTGCTTAGCCTCATCGTCGCGATGTCTCCTGCCCACCCCATCGACCTGTCGTCGCTGCACCGCCCACGCCCGGGCGCAGCGCTCGCCGCTCCTGCCGGTGCGGGGGGCGCCGCCTCGGCTGCGACCGGTCCTGCAACGACGGCCCCTACGCCGGTCACGATCCCCGGGGACCGCGAGTGGCGGGCGCCGCTCGAGCGATTGCTCGGCGCCGTGCTGGTGCTGGCCGGCGCGCGCGCGGGCATGCTGCGCCTGCTCGACCCAAGCAACGGCGCGCTGCTGCTGGTCGGTGCGGCCGGCGAGGTCGACGTGCAGCGGCTGGACACCCTGCAGCGGCCGGGGGGCGACTGCGGCGTCTGCGCCGAGGTGCTGCGCCTGGACCAGCCGCGCTGCGAAACGGCGGTCTGCGCCTGTGCCCGCGAGGTGGCGCGCGGGCTGGACCGTCTGGGCGCTGGGCAGGGCCGTGGCGCCGAAGCGGGCGAGGGGGGTGACGCGCCGCGCGATGAGCGCGTCTTCGTGCTGCCGCTGCACCACGGTGCGGCCCCCTGCGGCGTGCTGAACCTTTTCTTCGACGGCGTCTGCGAGGTCCCCGCGTCGCTGCAGGCGCTGCTGCCGGCGATCGGCGACATGCTCGGGCTGGCGCTGGAGAACCAGCGCCTGGCGCGGCGCGCGCTGCAGGACAGCGTCGGCTTCGAACGCCTGATGCTCGCGGGCGAGGTGCACGATTCGCTGGCCCAGTCGCTGACCTGGATGCGCATGCGCCTGACGATGCTGCGCGGCGCCGTCGACCAGGGTGACCGTGTCTCGGCCGAACGCTACCTGCGCGACCTGGATGCTTCGCTGGCCGGCGCGCACGGGCGCATGCGCGAGCTGATCGCCGATTTCCGCACCCGCATGGACCCGCAGGGTCTGCTGCAGGCGCTGCGCCAGGTGGCCGAGCAGCTCGGCTCCCTGGGCGGCTTCGAGGTGGCCATCGTCGACCAGGCCGGCGTGCTGGAGCTGGGCGCCGAGCAGGAGCTGCAGGTCTTTCACATCCTGCGCGAGGCGCTGGCCAACGTCGCCAAACACGCCCAGGCGCGGCGGGTGCAGGTCACGTTGGCGCGCGAGGCCGGGCAGATCCGCATCCTCGTCGAGGACGACGGCGTGGGCCTGCCCGAGCTGGACCATGCCGGCGGCTCGACCGCGGCACCGCTGCGGCGCGGCCATTTCGGCCTCGACCTGATGCGCGAGCGGGCCCGCCTGATCGGCGGTCAGCTCGAGCTGCTGTCCAGTGGCGCGGTTGGCACCACGCTGCGACTGTGCTTCCCCGACCCCGCGGCCGCCCCGGCTGGCGATCCTGGCCTTGCCGCCCAACCTGTCCACCCCCTGCGAGCCGCCCATGGATGATTCGCTCAGCGTCGTGCTCGTCGACGATCACGGGCTGTGCCGCCAAGGCCTGTCCGAACTGCTCCAGGTGCGCGCCGGCATGCGGGTGCTCGGCACCGCGGGCAACCCCGCCGAGGCGCTGGCGCTGCTGCAGGACCAGGCGCCCGACCTGCTGGTGATGGACCTGCGCATGCCGGCGATGGATGGGCTGACGCTGCTCGCGCACCTGCGCGCCGAGGGCGTGGAGACGCCCGCGGTGATCCTGACGATGAGCGACTCGCCCGACGACCTGGCCGAGGCGCTGCGCGCTGGCGTGCGCGGCTACCTGCTCAAGGACATGGACCCGGACGACGTGATCCGCTCGATCCGCCGCTGTGGCCAGGGCGAGCTGGTGATCGCCCCGGCGATGGCCGGCAAGCTGTCCGGCCTGCTGCGCCTGGGCCAGGCCGAGTCGCCCAAGGGCAAGACGGTCAAGCTCACCGAGCGCGAGCGCGAGATCCTGCAGTTCCTCGTTGCCGGCAAAAGCAACAAGACCATCGCCCGGGCGCTGAACATCAGCCACGACACCGTCAAGCT
>DAOLLE010000370.1:0-4031 GCA_035331205.1 Burkholderiaceae bacterium | reverse complement strand
GTGGACAACCCTGCATCACCTCTCTGTCGAAGGGAGGGTAGTCCAGTGAGCGCCGTGACGTCGTCCGTCTGGTCCGGGGCGGGCCGGCCCATCCGGCTGCAGGAGGTCGGCCCGCGCGACGGGCTGCAGGTCGAGCCCTGCTTCGTGCCCACCGCCGACAAGATCGAGCTGGTCAACCGGCTGTCTGCCGCCGGCCTGGCCAAGATCGAGGTCACCTCCTTCGTCAGCCCCAAGGCCATCCCGCAGCTGCGCGACGCGGAGATCGTGCTGCGCGAGATCGAGCGCCGCCCCGGCACCGTCTACGCCGCGCTGGTGCCCAATGTGCGTGGCGCGGAGCGCGCCATCGAGTCCCACGCCGAGGAGCTCAACCTGGTGATGTCCGCCAGCGAGAGCCACAACCTCGCCAACCTGCGCATGACGCGCGAGCAGTCCTTCGCCGCGCTGGCCGAGACCGCCGAGCTGGCGCAGGCGGCCTGCGTGCGGCTCAACGTCTCGCTGTCGTGCGGCTTCGGCTGCCCGATGGAGGGGGAGGTGCCCGAGGCGACGGTGCTGGGCTGGTGCGAGCGCTTCATCACCGAGCTGGGGGCGGACGGCGTGACGTTGTGCGACACCACAGGCATGGCTTGGCCGACGCAGGTGGTGGCGCTGACGGCGGCCTTCCGGGCGCGCTGGCCGGGCACCGAACTGACGCTGCACTTCCACAACACCCGCGGCATGGGCCTGGCCAATGTGCTGGCGGGCATCGACGCGGGGGCGGAGCGCTTCGACGCCTCCTTCGGCGGCATCGGCGGCTGCCCCTACGCGCCGGGCGCCACCGGCAACGTCTGCACCGAGGAGATCGCCCACGCGCTGGCGCTGATGGGCTACGACACCGGCGTGGACCTGGCCCAGCTGCTCGATGCGGCCCGGCGCCTGCCGGCGCTGATCGGCCACGACATCCCCAGCCAGCTCGTCAAGGCCGGCCGCCGGCTGGACCTGCACCCGCGGCCGGCAGACTTCGAGGCGATCCGGGCGCGGGCTGAAGGACGGGGCGAAGGACGCGGCTGAGCGACCCGCCCCTGCAGGCCGGCCTCAGCCGCCAGCCTCCAGCCGCCAGCGCGCCTGGCCCTCCAGCAGCAGCCGGCGGGTGTGGAAGGCGTGCAGCGTGCTGCGGTGGCCCACGCTGACGACGATGGCCTCGGGCAGTTGCTGGCGCAGCAGGCGGTACATCGCGTGCTCCAGGCCCTCGTCCATCGCGGAGCTGGCCTCGTCGAGGTAGACCAGCCGCGGGCGCAGCAGCAGCGCGCGGGCGAAGGCCAGGCGCTGCTGCTCGCCCACCGACAGCGCGTGGGACCAGTCGGCGTCCTCGTCCAGGCGCGCCGCCAGGTGGCCGAGCTGCACCTGCTCCAGCACCTCCCGCGCGCGGGCGTCCTCGCCCGGCGTGCCCGGGTAGGCCAGCGCGGCGCGCAGGCTGCCCAGCGGCAGGTAGCTGCGCTGCGGCAGGAAGAGCGCCTGCTCGCCCGTGGGCCCGCTCAGGTGCCCCTGCGCGTGGGGCCACAGGCCCGCCAGCGCCCGCAGCAGCGTGGTCTTGCCCGCGCCCGAGGCGCCCTGCACCAGCAAGGCCTCGCCCGGGGTGAGCGTGAGGCTCAGGACCTCGATCAACGGCTGGCCGTCGGGGCGCTGCACCGACAGGGCCTCGATGCGCAGCGCCGTGGCGTCCGGCTCGATCGCGATGGCCGGCAGCGCGCGCGCCGCGTCGGCGGCCTCGGCGAAGCCCGAGAGGCGGTCCAGCACCGCGCGGTACTGGGCAAAGCCGTCGTAGGAGCTGCGGAAGAAGGACAGCGCATCCTGCACCTGGCCGAAGGCCTGCGAGGTCTGCATCACGTCGCCCAGCTTGATCGCGCCGGAAAAGAAGCGCTGCGCCTGCAGCAGGAAGGGGAAGACCACCGCCGCCTGGCTCACCGCGAGGTTGAAGCCGTCGAACTTCATCGAGCGGAACACCAGCGCCCAGGCGTTGGCGATCAGCGCCCGGAAGCGCCCCAGCAGCTGGGCCCGCTCCACCGCCTCGCCGCGGTAGAAGGCGATGTTCTCGGCGTACTCACGCAGGCGCATCAGCGCGTAGCGGAAATCGGCGGCGAGCTGCTCCTTCAGAAAGTTCAGGCGGATCAGCGGCCGGCCGAGTTGGAAAGCGATCACGCTGGCCAGCAGCACGTAGACGTAGACCAGGAAGACCATCGCCCGCGGCAGCTCCACGCTGCCCAGCGCCAGCGGGCCGGACAGGCCCCACAGGATCAGCGTGAAGCTCACCAGCGACACCACCGCGTCCACCGTGCCGACGGCCAGCGTGCGGCTGCTGGCGACGAAGGACTCGATGTCCATCTGGATGCGCTGGTCGGGGTTGTCGATGGGCTTGGCCAGGAAGCGCTCGCGGTAGTAGGCGCTGCCGCGCATCCAGTCGTCGGTGAAGCGCTCGTTCATCCAGCTGCGCCAGCGGATGTCGAAGGCCTGCGAGAGCAGATAGTTCAGCAGCACGCGCGCCACGTGCAGCGTCGCCAGCAGGGCAAAGAGGTTCATCGAGAACCAGAACTTGGGCGCGTCCAGCGCCTGCACCGCGTCGTAGAAGCCGTTGTTCCAGTAGGAGAGCAGCACATTCAGCCGCACCCCGGCGGTGGCCAGCAGCAGCACGCCCGCGGCCATCGCGGCCGGGCGCCAGTCGCGCCGCAGCGAGAAGTACGCGCCCGCCAGGCGCCAGAACTGCCGGCCCCAGCCGGTGACGCGCACCAGCACGGCCCCGACCAGCAGCGCGCCCGCCAGCGCGAGCAGGTAGGTGCGGCCGATCCAGATCAGGCTCTCCAGGGCTTCGTTCGACCAATTCATCGGGGCATCCTTTCCGGGCGCGGATGATGCCGACATTCTGAAAACCGTTTGCGAACGGCCGTCACCTCAAACGTCTGTGTGCGGGCCGCTGACCGGCGGGATCGGCGGGCTCGGCCATGGACCGGGCGGCCAACCGACGAGGTCAGGCCGAAGTGGCAGCGCTGGGCTGTCGGCGACGGCGCACCCGCACCACCACGTCGACTTCGGCCACTTCCAGGTCCTTGCCCAAAGCCGGCAGGCCCAGCACCTGGACATGACCGTCCGGCAGGTCGCAGACCTCGCCGGTGTCAACGTCGAAGAGGTGGTGGTGGGGCGTCGTTGTCGAGTCGTAGACTGTGGCGACGCCGTCGATCACCAGGGGTCGCAGCAGGCCATGGTCCACGAAGAGCTGCAGCGTGCTGTAGACCGTGGCGCGGGAGATCTCCGGCATGCGTTCCCGCGCGGCGGTGAGCACCTGCTCGGCCGTCAGGTGCACGGGCCGCTCGAACATCACCGCCGCTACCGTCAGGCGCTGCAGCGTCGGCTGGATGCCGGCGGCGTGCAGCCTGGCTTGCAGGGGCGTGAGGGACCAGGCGCACATGACGGGAGATCTCCTTGCAGTGCTCAGGTTGCCCTCAGCTCACTTGAACGGCGTGGGGCGCGGCGTGGCGTCGCTTGACGGCGGCAGAATCGGCAGCAGGAACTGCGGCTGGTCGCCGGTCAAGGTCTTCAGGAAGGCGACGATCTTGGCATTCTCGTCCTTCGAGAAGGTCTTGCCCAGCTGGATGCGGCCCATCGTGTCCACCGCCTCTCCCAGCGTGTTGGCCGCACCGTCGTGGAAGTAGGGGTAGGTCATCTCGACGTTGCGCAGCGTCGGTACCTTGAAGTTGAAACGGTCGGCGTCCTTGCCGGTCACCGCCACGCGGCCCTCGGCCGGGCTGTTGGCTTTGTACGGCTGCACCACGCCCATCTTCTGGAAGGAGTTGCCGCCCACGGCCGGACCGTTGTGGCAGGCCACGCAGCCGCTGCTCTTGAACAGCTGATAGCCGGCCAGTTCATCGGCGTTGTGTCATTTTCAGAAGACGGCTGCACAGATTGTCAGAAGCCGACCACACACCACAAACAATGGCGCCCTCTATATTTAGTCGGCCTTGCAAAACCCATAAGTTGTTGTTTTGATTGAGTGTTTCGGGTGA
>DAOLLE010000369.1:0-4066 GCA_035331205.1 Burkholderiaceae bacterium | reverse complement strand
GCGGTGGGCTCGTCGAGGATGACCACGTGCTCGGCGAAGGCCGCCGCGCGCGCCACCGCCACGCACTGGCGCTGGCCGCCCGAGAGCGTTTCCACCGCCTGCGTCATCGAGCGGATGCCCACCTTCAGGTCGGCCATGCGCGCCACCGCGATCTTGAGCATCTTCTTCTTGTCGAGCATGCGCAGCACGTTGCCGGCAAAGCCTTCGCGCTTCAGTTCCCGCCCGAGGAAGAGGTTCTCGGCGATCGTCATCGCCGGGGCCACCGCCAGGTCCTGGTAGCAGCACTCGATGCCGGCGCGGCGCGCCTCGATGGGCGAGCGGAACGACACCGGCTTGCCGTCGAGCAGGATCTCGCCCTCGTCGGGAATGGTCGCGCCCGACAGCGCCTTGATCAGGCTGGACTTGCCGGCGCCGTTGTCGCCGATCACCGCCAGGATTTCCCCGGCGCGCAGCTCGAAGTCCGCGCCGTCCAGCGCCGTGACCTGGCCATAGCGCTTCACCAGGCCCTTGGCCTGCATCACGATCTGAGGAGCAGCCATGATCAGCGACCTCCCTTGCGAGACAGTTGGTCCACGGTGACCGCCAGGATCACCAGGATGCCGGTGACCAGCACCTGGTACACCGAATCGACGCCCATCAACGTCAGGCCGTTGCGCAGCACACCCACGACCACCGCACCGATCAGCGAGCCCAGCACCACGCCGCGCCCGCCGAACAGGCTGGTACCGCCGAGCACCACCGCGGTGATCGCGTCCAGGTTCTCGGTCTGGCCGGCGTTGGGGTCGCCCACGCCGGTGCGCGCCACGCTCAGCAGCGCCGCGATGCCGTAGAACACGCCCGCGAGCACGTACACGCCCAGCAGCACCCGGTCGGTCGGGATGCCCACCAGCCGCGTGGCCTCGGGGTTGTTGCCCACCGCGTAGACGTGGCGGCCCGGGGCGGTGTCGCGCAGCCAGAACCAGGTGCCCAGGTACAGCGCGATCATCAGCACCGTGCCGTAGGCCACGTTGGTGCCGCCGACCTGGAAGGTGTTGCCCAGCAGCGTCATCAGCGAGGGCACCTCGGTGACGGTCTGGGCCTTGGAATACAGCTGCGTGATCGCGAAGGCGATGTTGTAGGTGCCCAGCGTCACGATGAAGGGCGGCAGCTTGATGCGCGTGACCAGCAGGCCGTTGATCAGCCCGAACAGCGCCGCCACGCCGATGCCCAGCAGGATCGCCAGCGGGCCGGGCAGGCCGAAGTCGGCGGCGAACTTGGTCATCACGATGCCCGCCAGCGCCATCACGACGCCGCAGGACAGGTCGATGCCCGCGGTCAGGATGATCAGCGTCTGGCCGATGGCGATCACGCCGACCACCATCACCTGCTGCAGGATGAGCGAAAAGTTCTCCGCGCTGAAGAACTGCTCGGTCGCGGCGCCGAAGAAGGCGCAGGCGATCAGCAGCGCGATGAACGGCCCGAGCTGGCCGAGCGGCGGCAGTTTGTCCTTGAGGTTGGCCATGGCACCAGGTCCTGAAAGTGGCGGGGCCGGCCACGTCGACGCGCGGTTCCGGCCCCCGGGGGTCTGGCCCCCGTCAAGCGCGGATCACGGGCTGTGATCCGCTGCGCAGGAAGGCAGCGTAGCGCCTTACTTCTTGCCCCAGCACAGGTCGGTGCCGACCTTGGCATCCTTGCTGTCCACGCCGGCGATCGCCTTGTGGGCGATCAGCGTCACGCCGGTGTCGGTGTAGCCGCTGACCTTCTTGCCGGTCTTGGCGTACTCGACGCCGGCTTCCACGCCCATCGACGCCATCTTCAGCGGGTACTGCTGAGACGTCGCGGCGATCTTGCCGGCCGCCACATCGGCCACGCCGGCGCAGCCGCCGTCCACCGACACGATGATCACGTTCTTCTCCTTGCCGGCCTTCTTCAGCGCGTTGTACGCACCGGCGGCGGCGGGCTCGTTGATCGTGTAGACCACGTTGATGTCCGGGTTCTTCTGGAGGCAGTTCTCCATCGCCGTCTGGCCTTCGGCCTGGTTGCCGTGGGTGTCGGCCATGCAGACCACCTCGGCCGGCTTGGACAGCTCATTGCTCTTGGCATCGGCGGCCTGCAGTCCGTAGCCGGCCAGGAAGCCGTTGTGGCGCTGCGCGCCCACCGGGTGGCCCGGGAACAGGTCCAGCGTGGCGATCTTGGCCGGCTTGCCCGCCATCGCCGCCTTGGTGTACTGGCCGATCAGCTCACCGGCCTTGTAGTTGTTGGTGGCGAACAGCGCGTCCACCGCGGTGTCCGGGTCGGTCGGGCTGTCCAGCGCGATCACCATCACGCCCTTGTCCTGCGCCTTCTTGATCGCCGGGATGATGGCCTTGGCATCGCTCGGGGTGATCAGGATGGTCTTGGCGCCCTTGGCCACCATGTTCTCGATCGCGGCGACCTGGGCGGCGTTGTCACCGTCCTTCTTGCCCGCGGCGCTCATCAGCTTGGCGCCCTTGGCCTTGGCGGCCTGCTCGGCGCCTTCCTTCATCTTGACGAAGAAGGGGTTGGTGTCGGTCTTCGTGATCAGGCCGATCACCGGCTGGTCGGCCGCGATGGCAGCAGAGCCGAGGGCGGCGATGGCGGCGGCGATGCTCAGAGTGGTCAGGCGCTTCATGGTGTCTCCGTGGGACGAGGCGGCCGTTCGGGGTCGGCCAGGGAACGGGTAAGGGCTTTCGAGCCGGTCGGCGCCACTGCGCTGGGGCGCTGCTCGACTCTGAGGTGAATCATAGGTGGGTCGCCCGTTTAAATCAATCATTGTGATTTAGTGAATTCCCTAGGTTCTGATGGCACATCCTGTGCGACGATCGGAACCGTTCAGTCTGTACGCTCACGCGGTCCTTTGTGTACTGGTTGGGCACGATGCCACCGCCCGGTGCGCCATCAGCCTGGCTTGGTGGTGTTGTACTAAATCCATAAAATAGACAAATGACGGTGTCGTGGGCCCTGCGGCCCGAGCCTCATCCCTCCGGAGTCTTCATCGATGTCTTCTTCCCTTCCCATCGTCGTCTGTGGTGAATCCCTGCTCGACGTCTTCCAGAATGGCGACACGCCCACCGGCCTGATGCTCGACGCGGTCGTCGGTGGTTCGCCGCTGAACGTCGCGATGGGGGTGGCCCGGCTGGGCCAGAGCGCGCTGTTCTTCGGCGGCCTGTCGCGTGACTTCCTGGGCGAGCGCATCGAGCGCACGATCCGCGCCGAGGGCATCTCGATGCAAGCGGTGGTGCACTGCGATGCGCCCACCACGCTCAGCCTGGTCGGCCTGGACGCCCAGGGCGTGCCCAGCTACCGCTTCTACGGCCACGGTGGCGCCGACCGCCAACTGCGTCCCGAGCACCTCGCCTGCCTGCCCGAAGACGTGGCGGCCTTCCACTTCGGCTCCTACGCCTGCGTGGTCGAGCCGATCGCCCAGACCATCGAGGCGCTCGTCGAGCAGCGCCGCGCGCGCAGCGTCATCGCCTACGACCCGAACGTGCGCCTGAACGTCGAGCCCGACCTCGATGTCTGGCGCCGCCGCGTCGACTGGATGGCCGCGCGCTGCCACCTGCTCAAGCTCAGCGACGAGGACTTCGAGCGCCTCTACCCCGGCCAGACGCACGACGCCCTGGCCGCGCGCTGGCTGGCCGCCGGCGTGCGCGTGGTGATGCTCACCCGCGGCGGCGAGGGCGCGCTGGCCTGGACCGCGCAGGGCCGCTGCGAGGTCAGCGCACCGCGCGTGCAGGTGGCCGACACCGTGGGCGCCGGCGACACCTTCCAGGCCGCCACGCTGATCGCCCTGGCCGAACTGGGACGCCTCAGCCCGGCCGGCCTGGCCGAGCTGACGCTCGACGAGCTGCGCCGCATCGCCGCCTTCGCCGCCGGGGCCGCCGCCATCACCTGCACCCGCCGCGGCCCGGACCTGCCGCGCCGTGCCGAACTGCCCAGCACGCTGTGACTTTGCGCGTCTGAGCCAGCGCCCCCCACGGGCGTGCCCGCTGGGGACGCTACAATGTCGGACTTCGTCGGGGTGTAGCGCAGCCTGGTAGCGCAACTGCTTTGGGAGCAGTGGGTCGGA
>DAOLLE010000368.1:0-4068 GCA_035331205.1 Burkholderiaceae bacterium | reverse complement strand
AGCGCGAGTACTACCTGAACGAGCAGGTCAAGGCGATCCAGAAGGAACTCGGCGAGGGCGAAGAAGGGGCAGACCTCGAGGAGCTCGAGAAGAAGATCGTCGGCGCCAAGATGTCGAAGGAGGCGCGCAAGAAGGCCGAGAGCGAGCTCAAGAAGCTCAAGCTCATGTCGCCGATGTCCGCCGAAGCGACGGTGGTGCGCAACTACATCGACACGCTGATCAACCTGCCCTGGGCGAAGAAGAGCAAGGTCAAGCACGACCTGCCGCACGCCGAGGAGGTCCTCAACGAGGACCACTACGGCCTGGAGAAGGTCAAGGAGCGCATCCTCGAGTACCTCGCGGTGCAACAACGCGTCGACAAGGTCAAGGCGCCGATCCTCTGCCTGGTCGGCCCCCCGGGCGTGGGCAAGACCTCGCTGGGCCAGTCGGTGGCGCGCGCCACCGGGCGTAAGTTCGTGCGCATGGCGCTGGGCGGTGTGCGCGACGAGGCCGAGATCCGCGGCCACCGCCGCACCTACATCGGCTCGATGCCCGGCAAGGTGCTGCAGTCGCTGACCAAGGTGGCGGTGCGCAACCCGCTGTTCCTGCTCGACGAGATCGACAAGCTCGGCATGGATTTCCGTGGCGATCCGTCCTCGGCACTGCTGGAAGTACTCGATCCCGAACAGAACCACACCTTCTCGGACCACTACGTCGAAGTCGACTTCGATCTGTCGGACGTGATGTTCATTGCGACGTCCAACTCGCTGAACATCCCGCCAGCGCTGCTCGACCGCATGGAGGTGATCCGGCTGTCGGGTTACACCGAGGACGAAAAAGTCTCGATCGCCCAGCGCTACCTGCTGCCCAAGCAGCGCAAGAACAATGGCGTGGCCGATTCGGAGCTCGATGTCGCGGAAGACGCGATTCGCGGCATCATCCGTTACTACACGCGTGAGGCCGGTGTTCGCTCGCTGGAACGCGAGATTTCCAAGATCTGCCGCAAGGTGGTCAAGGGTCTGGCGCTGAAGAAGTACGAGGGCCAGGTCGTCGTGACGGCCGAGAACCTCAATGACTACCTCGGTGTGCGCAAGTACAGCTTCGGCGAGGCTGAAAAGCTCAATCAGGTCGGCCAGATCAATGGCCTGGCCTGGACCGAGGTGGGTGGCGATCTGCTGACCATCGAGGCGGCGGTGATGCCCGGCAAGGGCAACATCATCCGAACCGGCTCGCTGGGCGACGTGATGAAGGAATCGGTCGAGGCGGCGCGCACGGTCGTGCGCAGTCGTGCCGCCCGCCTGGGCATCAAGGACGAGTTGTTCGAGAAGCGCGACATCCACATCCACGTGCCCGATGGCGCAACGCCAAAGGATGGTCCCAGTGCCGGCGCGGCGATGACCACCGCCTTCGTCTCGGCACTGACCGGCATCCCGGTGCGCGCCGATGTGGCGATGACCGGTGAGATCACCCTGCGTGGCGAAGTGACCGAGATCGGTGGCCTGAAGGAAAAACTGCTGGCGGCGCACCGTGGCGGCATTAAAACGGTGCTGATCCCCGAGGAAAACGCCAAGGACCTGCAGGACATTCCGGAGAACGTCAAGAACCACCTTGAGATCGTTCCAGTGCGCTGGATCGACAAGGTGCTCGAGATCGCGCTGGCGGGCACGCCCCAGCCCCTGCCTGACGAAGAGCCGAAGGTTCTGCCGTCCGCTGAGCCGGCCCCCGCGGCGGCGGTCACGGACGCCACCAAGCACTGAGCTGTGGGGGCAGCGGGCCGGCCGAGGCTGGCCCGCTGGGTCGGCCTCGGCGCAGGGGCGGGCGGCAGGTTCTCGAAAAGATTGTCGGAAGGGGTCTTGCGCGCTTCGGAAGATCTGTTCTACAATCTCTTTCTCGACGCGAAACGGTACTGAATTCAGCGCCAAACGCATCGAATCCCAAGCGGGAGTAGCTCAGTTGGTAGAGCGCAACCTTGCCAAGGTTGAGGTCGCGAGTTCGAGACTCGTCTCCCGCTCCAGGTTGATCTGGAAATGAAGTGGTCTTCGTTTCCATCGGCTGGCAGTCTGGTATCTCGCGGCGCGATAGCAAAGCGGTTATGCAGCGGATTGCAAATCCGCCCAGGGCGGTTCGACTCCGCCTCGCGCCTCCAGAACCGCATGGGGATTCGTTCGTAAGGTAGGTGGTTTGATTCGTTCGGGTCGGACATGCGGGAGTAGCTCAGTTGGTAGAGCGCAACCTTGCCAAGGTTGAGGTCGCGAGTTCGAGACTCGTCTCCCGCTCCAGATTACGGGAATCGCAATTGAACGGTTTCCGGTTTGAATCGGCCAAGAGTCATCGAGGCGGTTCAAGCGAAGGTTAGTTCAGATACGCATCGGCGATGCGGGAGTAGCTCAGTTGGTAGAGCGCAACCTTGCCAAGGTTGAGGTCGCGAGTTCGAGACTCGTCTCCCGCTCCAGATTCGAAGGCCACCGTGCACGCACGGTGGCTTTTTTCTTTGTCGCGGCCCATTAACGAGGTGCTTCGACCTGGGGTGCCCTGGCAAGGCGGCGGTGACGAGAAACCAGCCTTGCCACTTTCGGCACGGACCCCGCGGAGCGTCAGAACAGGCGGGCCTGCCCGCTCATCTCAGCCGGTGGGGATTCGGCGGTGCCCCCGCCAAGAGGCTCTCGGCGGGGAGGCGGCCGGAAATAGGTCGTGGCCAGGGGCGACGCCTGCAGTGCCAGCCCCACCTGCTGAGCGATGCCGCGTAGCCGCTCCTCGCCGATGCGTTGCCAGGCCACCGGGTCGGCCACCGGCTGAATGCCGATGACCTCGGTCCCGGGCTGAGCGACGAAACTGCATTGGAGGCTGCGTGCACCTGCGCGGGCCGCCGCGTCGAGCAGTGCCTCTGCGCCGTCCTCGGTGAGGCCCGGCAGGATGGGGCCGAAGTGCAGGCCGACGGGGATGCCGGCCTTGCTCAACCGGCGGATCGTGGCCAGTCGTTCGGCGGGGCGCGCGGCCCTGGGTTCGAGTCGGGCGCTGAGCGCCTCGTCCAGCGTGCACAGACTGATCAGCAGCCGCAGCCGGTGTTCCTGCGCCATCGGGACCAGAAGATCCAGGTCGCGCAGCACGCCCGGTGAGCGGGTCACGAGAATCACCGGGTGGCCGCAGTCGTGCAGCAGCTCGAGCAGCCCGCGCGTCAGACGCAGGTCCCGCTCGACGGGCTGGTAGGCATCGGCGGTGGAGCCGATCTGCAGTGGCCGGACCTGGTAGCGCGGCTGGCGCAGTTCCTCGCGCAGGCGCTCAGCGGCGTTGGTCTTGGCGTGGACGGTCTGCGACGCCGCCGGACAGCCGACGCAGCCGATGCGGCAGCCGCGGTAGAGGTTGGCCGCGAGCGAGCCTCGTGCGGCCACTGAGTCGTTGGCGCGCAACAGGCTGAAGCAGCGCTCCTCGACCACCGTGGGTTGCTCCTCACCGGCCGGGGCTGTGGTCACTGCACCGCCTACGCTGAACGCCGGCCAGGCCCGTTCCCGCGTTCGGGTGCCGGGTCGCGGCGCAGGCTCCGGCTGCCTGGCTGCGGCCGTCTCGGCGGGGCGTGTCGCTGGCAGGCGGGATCGGCGCAGCCTGCCGCCCGGCGCCAGCTCATTGAACAGATTGAGGCTGAAGCCGCCGGCCAGCGCTGCGGCCTCGCCAGGAACCGACTCGATCGGCGATGTCAGGGCGTGGAGCATGGCCGGCAGTGTGCCACAGGGCTGTATATAAAAACAGCCCTGTGGTTTCAGACAGCCTGAAGCTCAGCCGGCGGCGAGTTGCTCGATCGCCTCGCCAAGCTCCAGCCAGCGGGTTTCCAGCGTCTCGATGTCCTGTTCCAGCTGCTTGAGCCGCCGGCCCTGCTCGGCCCGTTCGGTGCTCGGGGTGTCGGGGTGGCCGAGCGCCTCGAGCAGGCGGGCCTGTTCGGCCTGCGCCTCGGCCAGGCTGCGTTCGATGCGCGCCTGCTCCTGCTTCAGCGGCTTGGCCTGGGCCTCGATCTTCTGCCGCGCGGCGGCCTGCGCCTTGCGCTCCTCGCGGCGATTGGCGGTGACCTCGGGCGCGCCGCCGGCCACCGGCCCCGGG
>DAOLLE010000367.1:0-4083 GCA_035331205.1 Burkholderiaceae bacterium | reverse complement strand
AGGCGCTGAAGGTGGTCGGCCTGATGAACGTGCAGTTCGCCATCCAGGGCGACGTGACGAAGGGGCTGGATGCCTGCACCGTCTACGTGCTGGAGGTGAACCCGCGTGCCTCGCGCACCGTGCCCTACGTGTCCAAGGCCACCGGCCAGTCGCTGGCCAAGATCGCTGCGCGCTGCATGGCCGGCCAGAAGCTCGCCGACCAGACCGGCCTGGGCGGCAGGGCGCCCCACGAGGTGGTGCCGCCCTACTTCAGCGTCAAGGAAGCCGTCTTCCCCTTCAACAAGTTCCCCGGCGTGGACCCGATCCTCGGCCCCGAGATGCGCTCCACCGGCGAGGTGATGGGCGTGGGGGCGACCTTCGGCGAAGCGATGCTCAAGAGCCAGCTGGGCGCCGGCTCGCGCCTGCCGACCAAGGGCAACGTGGTGATCTCGGTGAAGGGCAGCGAACACGCCCGCGCCGCCGCGGTGGCGAAGTCGCTGCACGCGCTGGGCTTCGGCATCATCGCCACCAAGGGCACGGCCGCGGCGATCGCCGCCGCCGGTGTTCCGGTGAAGATCGTCAACAAGATCAAGGACGGCCGTCCGCACATCGCCGACCTGATCAAGGCCGGTGAGGTGCAGCTGGTGTTCACCACGGTGGACGAGACCCGCACCGCGATTGCCGACAGCCGCTACATCCGCACCGCAGCCCTGGCCAACCGCGTGACCTACTACACGACGATGGCCGGCTGCGAGGCGGCGACCGAGGCGCTGGAGCACCAGGCCGACGTCAGCAAGGGCCTGTCGGTGGTCTCCCTGCAGGAAATGCACGCGCAACTGCACTAAACTTCGCGCCCGATTCCATTCCGCCGCCAGGTTCTTGCGGGTTGCCTGCAAGAACCTGGCGGCGGCGCCTTTTTCACCTCCAGAACGAACGACACAGGACCATGGCCACCATTCCGTTGACCAAGCGCGGCGCCGAGCTGCTCAAGCAGGAATTGCACCGCCTCAAGACCGTCGAGCGCCCGGCGGTCATCAACGCCATCGCCGAGGCCCGGGCCCAGGGCGACCTGTCCGAAAACGCCGAGTACGACGCCGCCAAGGACAAGCAGGGCTTCATCGAGGGCCGCATCCTGGAGATCGAGGGCAAGCTGTCGGTGGCCCAGGTGATCGATCCGGCTGCGCTGGACGCGGGCGGCCGCGTGGTCTTCGGCGCCACGGTCGACCTGGAAGAGGAAGAGTCGGGCGACGCCGTGACCTACCAGATCGTCGGCGAGGACGAGGCCGACCTGAAGTCAGGCCGCATCTCGGTGGGCTCGCCGATCGCGCGCGCGCTGATCGGCAAAGAAGCCGGCGACACCGCGCACGTGCAGGCGCCGGGCGGCGTCAAGAGCTACGAGATCATCGAAGTTCGCTACAGCTGAGGCGTCTGGCGGTGGGCACGGTGATGCTGCAGCGTCTGGCTAGCGTATTGGCGTCCCTCTGGCTCGGGCTGGTGGCGACGCTGGCGCTGGTGGCTGCACCGACCCTGTTCGCGATGCTGGATCGGCCGCTGGCTGGCCGCCTGGCGGGGCAGATGTTCCGCATCGAGGCGCATGCGGCGCTGGCCTTCGCGCTGATCCTGTTCGGGATCGAGCGGCTGCGGCGGCGCCGCAGCGGGCAAGTCGCGGCCCCATCGGCCGAGTTGCTGCTGATCGCCGGGGCGCTGTTCTGCACCGTGCTGGGCTACTTCGGGCTCCAGCCGATGTTGGAAGCCGCCAAGGCGGGTGAGCCCGCGCGGCTGGGCTTCGGCGCCCTGCATGCCCTCTCGACACTGTTCTTCGCGGTCAAGGGCCTGCTGCTGCTGGCGCTGGTCTGGCGGCAGGCCGGCTGTTGAGGGAGGCGCCCGGTCCGATCGGGAACCGGGGCCCGGGTCCTCTTGCTCAGACGCCCTGGGAGCGCTTCTTGACGCTGCTGCCGGTCGGGCGCTTCTTGGCCCGCTTGACCAGGCCGCCGGCGGTGATGCGCTCATTGCCGAGCACGGTGACCTTCTTGATCTGTGCGCGCTGTGAGCCCGATTTCGAGAAAGTCAGGATCTTGACGACGCGCGGGCGGGCCGAGCGGCCGTCGGCCGGTGTGGCCGATTCGGCGGTCTTCTTCGGCAGCGGGCGCCAGAGCACCAGCAGCTTGCCGATGTGCTGGATCGGCGCGGCGTTCAACTCGTCGGCGATTTGCCCAAGCAGGGCTTCGCGGGCGGTACGGTCGTCGCTGAAGACGCGCACCTTGATCAGCCCATGGGCGGTCAGGGCGGCGTCGATCTCCTTGACGACGGCCGGGGTGAGGCCGTCGGCGCCGATCATCACGACCGGCTGGAGGTGGTGGGCCGCCGCGCGGTGGTCCTTGCGCTGGGCGGGGGTCAATTCAATGGCAGGCATGCGCCGTATTATCGTCGCCACATGAAAGTTCAGACCAAAAGCAAGAAGGTCAACAAGGCGTGGCTGCACGACCATGTGACCGACCCCTATGTGCAGCAGGCGCACAAGGAGGGCTTCCGCTCGCGCGCGGCCTACAAGCTCAAGGAGATCGACGAGGCCTGCCACCTGCTGCGACCCGGCCAGGTGGTGGTCGACCTCGGTGCGGCACCCGGCGCCTGGAGCCAATACGTGCGACGGCGCTTTGCGCCCAAGGAAGCGGGCGTCGGCGGGGCCGCGGTGGGCCAGCTCGACGGGCGCATCATCGCGCTGGACCTGCTGGAGTTCGAACCCATCGAGGGCGTGCAGTTCATCCAGGGCGATTTCCGCGAGCAGGCGGTGCTCGATCAGCTGGTGGCCGCGCTGGATGGTCGAGCGGTCGACGTGGTGGTGTCGGACATGGCGCCGAACCTGTCGGGCATCGACGTGACCGACTCGGCGCGGGTGGCCCACCTGGTCGAGTTGGCGATCGACTTTGCGCAGTCGCACCTGCAGCCCAAGGGCGCGCTGGTGTGCAAGGTGTTCCACGGCAGCGGCTACAGCCAGTTGGTCGAGGCCTTCCGCGCCAGTTTCCGGGTGGTCAAGGCGATCAAGCCGAAGGCCTCGCGCGACCGTTCGGCCGAAACCTTTCTGGTCGGACTGGGTCTGAATCAGGGGCGTTGATGCCGGCGAATGGTTTGCAGACGTGAAAATGTCCAGTCCCTCGAAACCGCCGTTGCCGTGAGGGTCGCTCGCCAATCGGCCCGGGGGTTGCGTCGTCTAGAATTGTCCCCATCTATCCCGACGGTTCGCGCTTTTCCGGGGCTTCCCGGGCGTTCCCGCTGAGTCCTCCGCCGGAGGATCGATTGAATTCATGAAGGAGCCGCGGTGAACAATCAATGGTTCTCCAAAGTTGCTGTGTGGTTGGTGATCGCCCTGGTGCTGTTCACCGTGTTCAAGCAGTTCGACCGCACGGCGACCGCTGGTAACCAGATCGGGTATTCGGAGTTCCTCGAGGAGGTGCGTGCCAAGCGCGTGCGCGAGGTGGTGCTCCAGGAGAACCCCGGCGGTGCCGAGATCGAGGCGCTGACCACCGATGACAAACGCATCCGCACCACCGCGACCTACCTGGACCGCGGACTGGTGGGTGACCTGATCAACAACGGCGTCAAGTTCAAGGTCAAGCCGCGGGAGGAGCCTTCGGTTCTGACCAGCCTGCTGATCTCCTGGGGCCCGATGCTGCTGCTGATCGGCGTGTGGGTGTACTTCATGCGCCAGATGCAGGGCGGCGGCAAGGGCGGGGCCTTCAGCTTCGGCAAGAGCCGCGCACGCATGCTCGACGAGAGCAACAACTCGGTGACCTTTGCCGATGTGGCCGGCTGCGACGAGGCCAAGGAAGAGGTCAAGGAGCTGGTCGACTTCCTGAAGGATCCGCAAAAGTTCCAGAAGCTGGGCGGGCGCATCCCGCGCGGCGTGCTGATGGTCGGCCCTCCGGGTACCGGCAAGACGCTGCTGGCCAAGTCGATCGCTGGCGAGGCCAAGGTGCCGTACTTCTCGATCTCCGGTTCGGACTTCGTCGAGATGTTCGTCGGTGTCGGCGCCGCGCGTGTGCGCGACATGTTCGAGCAGGCCAAGAAGAATTCGCCGTGCATCATCTTCGTCGATGAAATCGACGC
>DAOLLE010000366.1:0-4095 GCA_035331205.1 Burkholderiaceae bacterium | reverse complement strand
CCGATACAACGGCCAGCTACGAATCGGCCAATGATCACATGGGACCCAACAGGTACGGTGCATTCGCGGGGGAATCCGGCCAGCGTGATGAACGGCACGCCGACTGTTTGATCTCGCGCAAACCACCCGCCAGGCGAAGGCCCGTGACGGTGAACGCCTGGCGCGAGCACCGGCCGGCGCGCCCACCTGCGCACCAGGGCCCACCTGCCTCATCCGCGGGCAGCCTGATCACGACCCAGGACCGGCGCGGCTTGCGCGGCACTCGCCTCAGGAAGTCCACAGGGTTGTCCCTGGGAAATGTGGACAGCCGGTGACAGCGCGGGTTTTCCACCGTGCGGCCCGTCACGATCCGGATCATCCGATGCGATTTCGCCACACTTCGCGCATTGACAATTCTTGGCTCGGGCCCTTGGTCAGCCGCTGTGCCGGCGCCTGCCTCATCCGCGAGCAGACCAGCCCGGAGTCAGGCGCGGTGCGGTTCGGCGCGCGGCATCCCGGCGCTGTCCACAATGTTGTCCACAATGAATGTGGAAGGTGGCTGCAGGAAAACAGCGTGGCCAACCATCCACAGGACCACGAAGTTATCCCCAGTGCTTGACAGGCGGCGTGGCCCTCGAGCCACAGCCTTCGGGGCAGTGGTGACCTCAATGCCACGGCCGCCCCCTGGCGCACGCGGCGGCCAACGGGCAGGTATCCTGCGCGGCCCGCGCCACCGGCGCCGATCCGGACCCGTCCGCCCACCATGCAACAAGGCGTCGTCTACGCCGCCCTCGCCTACTTCCTGTGGGGGCTGTTCCCGCTGTACTTCCGCCTGCTCGCGGCGGTGGACCCGCTGGAGGTGCTGGCGCACCGCTTCGTCTGGTCGGTGGGCTTCCTGCTGCTGATCCTGGCCGTGCTGCGCCGCTGGGCCTGGCTGGGGCCGGCGCTGCGCTCGCCGCGGGTGCTGGGGCTGTTCACGCTGTCGGCGGCCCTGCTGTCGGTGAACTGGTTCGTCTACATCTGGGCGGTCACGCACGAGCGCGTGCTCGAGGCCAGCCTGGGCTACTTCATCACGCCGCTGGCCAACGTGCTGACGGGCTGGCTGTTCCTGCGCGAACGGCTGCGCCCGGCGCAGTGGCTGGCGGTGGCGCTGGCCGCGGCGGGTGTGCTGTGGATGACCTGGCAGATCGGCAGCCTGCCCTGGGTGTCGCTGGTGCTGGCGGCCAGCTTCGCGACCTACGGGCTGGTGCGCAAGACCGCGCCGCTGGGCGCGCTGGAGGGCCTGACGCTGGAGACGCTGCTGCTCGGGCCGCTGGGGCTGGCCGGGCTGATCTGGGCGGGCAGCCAGGGGCTGTCGGCCTTCGTGCCCGCAGGCGCCGACCTGAAGGCACTGCTGATCGCCTCCGGGCCGATCACCGCGATCCCGCTGCTGCTCTTCGCCGCCGGGGCGCGGCGCATCCCACTGAGCGTGCTGGGCATGCTGCAGTACATCGGCCCGACGATCCAGTGGCTGCTGGCGGTCTGGCTCTTCCATGAGCCCTTCGGCGGCGCGCGGCTGCAGGGCTTCGTGCTGATCTGGTGCGCCTGCGCGGTGTTCAGCGCAGAACTCTGGCGCCACAGCCGGCACCCGGCCGAACCTGCGGCGGCCACCTGAACGGACCCGGCCTTCACAGCCTGAAACGATTCGCCGCGCCGGTCGGCCATCGGCGCGCCACCGCGCTCGCTTAAGCTCGGCGCCATGTCTGCCCTGCCCTCCCGAGCCGCACGCGCCCCGCGCAAGGCCATCCACCACCTGCGCGCCACCCTGCTGTCGGCGCGCGACCTGCTCGTCACCGCCGGGCCGGTGCTGCTGCTCGCGCTGGGCGCGATCGTCGTCGCCTACTGGCTGCTCGACCCCACACCGCCGCGGCAGATGACCCTGGCCACCGGCCCCGATCAGGGCGCCTACGCCGAATTCGGCAAGCGCTACCGGGAGGCGCTGAAGAAGGAAGGCATCGACGTGCGGCTGCAGAGCAGCCGTGGCGCGCTGGAGAACCTGCGCCTGCTGCGCGACGGCAAGGTCGATGCGGCCTTCGTGCAGGGCGGCGCCGAGGCGCTGCGCGGGCTGGACGACGAGGACCCGCCCGAGGGCCTGCTCAGCCTGGGCAGCCTGTTTCGCGAACCGGTCTGGGTCTTCTACCGCGAGGCGGCGGCGCAGGCGGCCTTCAACCGCACGACGCTGGACAGCCTGTCGCAGCTCGCGCAGTGGAAGCTCAACATCGGCCACGAGGGCAGCGGCGTCACCAACCTGATGCGCCGCCTGCTGGAGGCCAACGGGCTGGACACGCGCCAGATGCAGCTCGGCCGCCTGGAGCCGACGCCGGCGGTGGTGGCGCTGCTCGACGGCCAGATCGACGCGATGGCGCTGGTCTCGGCGCCCGAGTCGCCGCTGGTGCGCATGCTGCTGATCACCCCGGGCATCCGCCTGCTCGACTTCGCCCAGGCCGAGGCCTACGCGCGGCGCGTGCCGCAGGTGCAGCCGATCACGCTGCCGCGCGGCGTGGTCGACCTCGCGCAGGACCTGCCGGCGCAGGACGTGCGGCTGGTCGCCCCCACCGCCACGCTGCTGGTGCGCGAGGGCACCCACCCCGCGCTGCAGCAGCTGCTGGTGCAGGCGGCGCGGCGCATCCACGGCGAGCCCAACTGGTTCCAGCACAAGAACGAGTTCCCGCAGATGGGCGCCAGCGAGTACGCCCTGGCGCCCGAGGCCCAGCGCTTCTACGAATCCGGGGCGCCGCTGCTGCAGCGCTACCTGCCCTTCTGGGTGGCCAACCTGATCGATCGGATGTGGGTGGTGCTGGTGTCGATCGCGGCGCTGCTGATCCCGCTGTCGCGCATCGTGCCGCCGCTCTACACCTTCCGCATCCGTTCGCGCATCTTCCGCTGGTACGGCACGCTGCGCGACATCGAGGAACGCGCCGGCGCCAGCGACCGCAGCGAGGCCGACACCCGCGCGCTCATCGACGAGCTGGCCGAGCTCGACACCCGCGTCGAGCGCCTGCCCGTGCCGCTGTCGCACGCCGAGGAGCTCTACGCGCTGCGCAGCCACATCCGGCTGGTGCAGCGGCGGCTGGGCGAAGGCTGACTGCGCGGCCAGCTGCGCGGCGATGCCCATCGCGCGCCATGCGCTGGCCGGCCGCGACAGAATCCAGGCCAAGTCGACCATTCCGCTCAGGCTCGGATGCACTGCAGTGCCGCCGGCCGCCATTTCTCGAGGTCCTCATGCCCCCACCGATCCCCGCCCGCCTCGCCGCCCTGCGTCAGGTGCTGCAGCGCCACGACGTCGCCGCGCTGCTCGTGCCCTCGGCCGATCCGCACCTCTCCGAGTACCTGCCCGAGCACTGGCAGGGCCGCCAGCACTTCAGCGGCTTCACCGGCTCGATGGGCACCCTGGTGGTGGCCCGCGACCAGGCGGTGCTGTTTGCTGACAGCCGCTACTGGACCCAGGCCGAGGCCGAGCTGGCCGGCAGCGGCGTCGAGTTGGTGCGCATCCCCACCGGCGCGGCGACGCACCACGTCGACTGGCTGGCCGAGCACGTCCCCAGCGGCGCGACCGTGGCGGTGGACGGCGCGGTCCTTGGCCTGGCGGCGGCGCAGCAGTTGGGCGACGCGCTGAAGCGCCGCGGCATCGCCCTGCGCAGCGACGTCGACCTGCTCGACGAGGCCTGGCCAGACCGCCCCGGGCTGCCCGCCGCGGCCATCTACGAGCACCTCGCGCCGCACGCCGCGGTGCCGCGCAGCGACAAGCTGGCCCAGCTGCGCGCCGAGATGCAGCGCCTGGGCGCGACGCACCACCTGATCAGCACGCTCGACGACATCGCCTGGATCACCAACCTGCGCGGCGCGGACGTCGACTACAACCCCGTCTTCCTCGCCCACCTGCTGCTCGACGCACAGGGTGGCACGCTCTTCGTCGGCGCAGGCAAGGTCAGCGCCGAGCTGGCCGAGCGCCTGGCCGCCGACGGCCTGCGGCTGGCGCCCTACGCCCAGGCCCACGCCGGCCTGGCCGCGCTGCCGACCGGTGCCGTGCTGCTGCTCGACCCCAAGCGCGTGACGCTGGGCCTGCGCGAGGCCGTG
>DAOLLE010000365.1:0-4100 GCA_035331205.1 Burkholderiaceae bacterium | reverse complement strand
CGACGAACTGGTCGTACACCGCGTCCTGCACGTACAGGCGGTTGGCGCAGACGCAGGTCTGGCCGGCGTTGCGGTACTTGCTGACCATCGCGCCCTCGACGGCGCTGTCGATGTCGGCGTCGTCGAAAACGATGAAGGGCGCATTGCCACCCAGCTCCAGGCCGAGCTTCTTGATCGTCGGCGCGCACTGCTTCATCAGGATGCGGCCGACTTCGGTCGAGCCGGTGAAGCTGAGGTGGCGCACCACGTCGGACTCGCAGAGCACCTTGCCGATGGCGATCGAGCTGTCCGCGTCACCGGTGAGGATGTTCAGCACGCCCGGGGGCATGCCGGCGCGCTGGGCCAGCTCGGCGCAGGCCAGGGCGGACAGTGGCGTGGCCTCGGCCGGCTTGATCACCACCGGGCAGCCGGCGGCCAGCGCCGGGGCGACCTTGCGGGTGATCATCGCGATCGGGAAGTTCCAGGGCGTGATCGCCGCGCACACGCCGATCGGCTGCTTGAGCACCAGGAAGCGCTTGTTGCCGTCGGTGGTCGGGATCGTCTCGCCGTAGACGCGCTTGGCCTCTTCAGCGAACCACTCGATGAAGCTGGCGCCGTAGACCACCTCGCCCTTGGCCTCCGGCAGCGGCTTGCCCTGCTCGGCCGTCATGATGCGGCCCAGGTCCTCGGCGTTCTGGATCAGCAGCGCGTTCCACTTCTGCAGGATCGCAGCGCGCTCCTTGGCGGTCTTGGCACGCCAGGCCGGCCAGGCTGCGTTGGCGGCGGCAATCGCGGCCTCGGTCTCAGACGCGCCCAGGCGGGCCACGTCGGCCAGCTTCAGCCCGGTGGCCGGGTCGGTGACGTCGAAGCGACTGCTGCCGGCGACCCATTCGCCGTTGATCAGCGCGTCGGTCTTGAGCAGGCTGGGGTCCTTGAGCAGGGCGAGCGGGGAAGGGGCGGTCGTCATGGAAGCTAGTCTCCATTGGGATAGAGGAACTCTCAGATAGCAACTGTAGGTGCCCAAGCGGAGAGTGACCAGTCACAGTGCTGTCCCATTGCGGCGCACTGTACTGGCGCCTAATCCGGTACAGGTACACCGCGGCAGACTGATTCATCGTGAGCCAATTATTCCGATAGAGTCGCTCTTACCGCGAAGAATTATGTCGAGAAAGACCGTTCAATTGCGAACCAGACAGAATTCAATGGTGTGTGTGTTGTTGTCCTCACCCTCGGCATATTTACTTGATTGGGTCACTGATCAATATCTCTCGCTAGCCTGAATCCTGTGGAATTGTCACGATTGCCTTCAACATACCTAATGCGAGCAGCGGATCGGCTGAAATCGGCAGAAAAGCTCCAACTTCCGCCGCGGAGGGTGCGACTACGGTCAAGACAGGCTAGTTCTTGTGAATTTTCTGCAGACGGCGGGCCAGTATTGTTATCCCGCCAGCAATCATTCACCCACTCCCAGACGTTGCCGTGTAAATCATACAGGCCCCAATTATTTGGTTTGTATGAGCGAGCCGCTGCAGTGAACTTCGCCTGATCGTTACACGTCGCTGGAGCGGCAAGTGAATCTAGTGCAGCTTGCTTTGGATCTCCAGACTCATTGGTTGACCAGTTACCAGAGTCTCGAATATTTGCGTGGGTACAAATATCGCCATCACTCTCGCCAAACGACCAGCGCGCATTATTCCCCGCCCGGGCGGAAAACTCCCATTCCATTTCAGATAAAAGACGATAGTTCTTCTTCGTTTTGCTACTTAGCCAGCGTGCATATGAAACCGCATCCGACCAGCTTATGCAAACAACTGGGTGCTGATCAGTTTGCAAGAACCCTGGTGTTCGCCAATTGCAATTAGAAGAGGCTTGGTATTTTATTTCATTCGCGAATATGGAGAACTGTTCCCGCGTTACCTCGGATTCCATAACGGCGACCTTTCTTGCAATCGAGACTTTGCGCTGCGGGCTCTCGTTGCCTCGGTGCCCCTTCTCGTCTTCAGGCGAACCCATCATGAACTCACCAGCTGGAAGTACGCGCATCCATGGGCAGAGGCCGTCATTGCGGCAGTCGCGAAATCGCGTGCCGGCGGGCCAAGTGGCCTCGCCGCTGGCCTTCGACGTCAGCTGGGCTGGTGTCGGTTCAGGTTCGGCCGGGTGAGTCCACTCGGGTACGACATAGGGCAGCAGGCCACCCGCCAGCAGGAGCAGGCCGAGCAGGAGCCCGTAGAGGCCGCGTGCCCAGCGGGTGGCGCCACGACTTGTATGGGTGGGGTCCGGGTAGAGGACGGGCAGGACTTCGCTGCGCCAACGAACGAGAGACGGGGAAGTCTGGCTAGAACTGGTTGTCCTGGTGAGGGACTCGGTAGCGTCTGCAACTCGAACCTGGACCGAGTTCGTCACTGGAGTATCAGTCATTCTCCATGCCCTTCTGCAGTGGGGCCTCCGCTTTTCCAGTGGCAAGCGGTGCCCACAGACGCTGATACAGCCAGAAAAGAAAGGCGGCCGCTCCGAGCATGACAAAGAAAAGAAAGCTGAACGCTACGGACACTAACTCATCCAGCAGTGGGTTGGCCGTCGGGAACAGCCAACCCAGCAGCAGTCCCAGCAACACCCCGGCGGATGGCGGCAACCAACGCCAGCTCACGCCGCGCATAACCGACAGCGGTAGCACGACGATCAACACCCACACCGTGGCGAAGAGTACCAGGAACCAAGTCGCCTGCGGCAGGAGGAAGCCCACGGCCGTGCTGGCCACCACCTGCCAGCCGCCGATGCGCAGCAGGAACCACAGGCTCAGCAGCACTGCCGCTGCCCAGCGCAGCGGATTCCAGCTCAGCCGCGTGCCCTGGCCGGCCCGTGCGGCGCGGGTAAAGGCCGCGGGCGCGGCGAGGCTGAGTTCGCGGTCGAAATCACCGCGCAGCATGCCGAGGTAGATCACATCGCGCAGCGGGCTGTCCGCTGGCTCTGACTCGACCACGCCGCCCAGCCCGATGCGTCGGCGCAGGCGGCGCCACCACGCCGGTGTGCTGGTATTGGCTGCGTCGGTGGCGACGACGCCCAGGGACCAGCCGGCTGCGGCGGCGCGCTCGTCGGCTGCGGTGAGGAACAGACGGGTCAGCGCCGTGCGCACCTGGATGCGCACCGGCGGCGGCAGGCTGAGCAGCAGCGCGCGCCGCAGCCAGTCGGGCATCAGGCCGTGGCGGCTCCAGGGCAGCTGGGCGATGGCGATCAGCCTGGCTTCGAAGAGGCGGGCATCGGTGGCGGGAACCGAGGGGGCATCGGACCCACCGGGTGGCGCGTTGCCTGGTGCAATGTCCAGCGCATCGTCCAAAGCATGGGCGAGGTAGGCGGTCAGCTCGGCGGAGTGGTGCGGGTAGGCCGCACCGGCTGCCAGCCAGGTGTAGGCAGTGGGGCCCAGCCAGGCGCGCAGCTGGCCGACCAGCGCCAGCAGCTCACCGTCCGCCGGTGGGCCGCCCGCCAGCCAGCGCTGCGGGTCGTCACGCAGCAGGGCCGGGTAGTCGGCGGGCGCGCCGGGCAGCACCGCCAGCCCGGCCAGTTCGCCCTGGCACAGCCAGTGGGCGGCGGCCGGCCAGGCGTCGATCTGCATCGGCAGGACGAGGAAGGAGGGCAGGTGCGCGGGCTGGCCCTCGCCGGCCAGCAGGTCTTCGGCCGGGCCCCAGCTGTCGGTCGGGCGGGGCGTCATCAGCACGCGGCGCGGCCAGGGCGCCAGGCAGTCCTTCACCCAGGACTGGAGCTGGCCAGCCACCGGGTCCAGGCAGCCCAGCCCATCGCCGAGCAGTACCAGGCCCTGCCCGGCGTGGCGTGCGGCCAGGGTGGCGAGCGGGCGGTAGCGCTGCGTCGGTGTCGGCGCCGCACTGCGCTGGGTGCGCAGGGGGGCCACCCAGCGCGGGTCGCGGTCGTACTCGTAGAGGTGCAGCAGCACGCCCTCGGCGGCCAGGTCGCGCGCCAGTTCGGCGGCCCAGTGCGCCTGCTGGTCGCCGCCGCGCAGGCGGTCGATCAGGAAGAGGAACTCGGGCGTCTCGCGCTGCTGGCGGTGCACGGGGGTGAACAGGCCGGCGCGCTGGGCGGTGGCGCGCACGCTGGCCAGCAGGTCCAGC
>DAOLLE010000364.1:0-4108 GCA_035331205.1 Burkholderiaceae bacterium | reverse complement strand
GCGGCAGAGCGCATGGGCGTTCGCGCCGCCACGATCAACTCCGACAACGTCGACGACTGGACCCAAGTCGAGGCCAGGCTCACCCGGGACGAAGTCGACATCCTCTTGATCTCACCCGAGCGCCTGGCGAACGAGCGCTTCCGCACGCAGGTTCTGGCCGGCATCGCCGCACAGATCTCGATGTTGGTCATCGACGAAGCGCACTGCATCTCCGACTGGGGCCACGACTTCCGCCCTCACTACCGCCTGCTGGAGCGGATTGTCAAAACGCTGCCACAGAACCTGCGACTGCTGGCCACCACGGCAACGGCGAACAACCGCGTGATGGAGGACCTTGCCGCCGTGCTCGGTCCGAAGCTCGAAGTCTCGCGCGGCGACTTGAATCGGACCTCGCTGTCCCTGCAAACGATCCGCTTGCCCAGCCAGGCTGAGCGTCTGGCCTGGTTGGCGCAGCAGTTGGCCACCCTGCAGGGCCACGGCATCATCTACACGCTCACCGTGCGCGACGCCAACCAAGTCGCCGACTGGCTCAAGACCCGGGGCTTCAACGTAGAGGCCTACACGGGCGAAACGGGCGACCGTCGGGAGGCGCTGGAGCAGGCGCTGCTCAACAACAAGGTCAAGGCGCTGGTCGCGACGACGGCGCTGGGCATGGGCTACGACAAACCCGATCTGGCCTTTGTCATCCACTACCAGATGCCGGGCTCGGTCGTCGCCTACTACCAGCAAGTGGGCCGTGCCGGGCGCGCGCTCGACTCCGCCTACGGCGTGCTGCTCAGCGGCCAAGAAGAGTCGGAAATCACCGACTGGTTCATCCGAAGCGCGTTCCCGACCCGGCAGGAGGTCGCCGAGGTTCTGGGGGCACTCGAGGAAGAAGCGAACGGTCTGTCCGTCCCCGAGCTGCTGGGTCGCGTCAACCTGAGCAAGGGCCGCGTCGAGAAGACGATCGCGCTCCTCTCGCTCGAAGCGCCAGCACCCATCGCCAAACAAGGCACCAAGTGGCAGCTCACCGCCGCCACCCTGAGCGAGGCCTTCTGGGAGCGAGCCGAGCGACTCACGGCCCTGCGACGTGACGAGCACCAGCAGATGCAGAACTACGTCAGGCTGCCCTTCGGTGAGCACATGGGCTTTCTGATCCGCGCGCTCGACGGCGATCCAAGCGTCGTCACGCGGCCCGCGCTGCCTGCGTTGCCAACGGACGTGGATGAGGCGCTGGTTCGGGACGCCATCGAATTCCTGCGCCGAACCAGCCTGCCCATCGAGCCCCGTAAGAAGTGGCCTGACGGGGGCATGCCTCAGTACGGCGTTAAAGGCTTCATTGCGCCTGGACATCAGGCGCAGCCCGGCAAGGCCCTCTGCGTGTGGGGTGACGCTGGGTGGGGCGGCCTGGTCCGGCGAGGCAAGTACCGCGACCGCAGGTTTGCCGACGAACTGGTTGGGGCGTGCGTCAAGATGGTTCGCGAATGGAACCCCCAGCCCAAACCGACCTGGGTGACTTGCGTGCCCTCGCTGCGTCATCCTGACCTCGTCCCCGGCTTTGCGAAGCGCTTGGCTGCAGCTCTGGGCCTGCCGTTTCATATGGTGATCGCGAAAACTGACAACAGGCCCGAACAGAAGACGATGGCAAACAGCACACAGCAGGCGCGCAACATCGACGGCTCTCTGGCACTCAACGGTCCGCCGGTGCCCCACGGGCCGGTGCTCCTGGTCGACGACATGGTGGACTCACGCTGGACGCTGACCGTAGCCGCGTGGCTGCTTCGCCAGAGCGGAGGCGGTGAGGTCTATCCGATGGCGCTCTCACAAACGGGACACGACGAATGACGCCCGACCTGTCCCCCAACACCCAAGCGATCCTGCTGCTGACAGCGCCCCTGATCGCTGGGCGCGGCACGACTTCTTCGGATTTGCTGTCGCCAGGCGAATACAAGCGCCTGGCCCGCCACCTGCGTGAGATCCAACGCCAGCCCGCGGATCTTGTGTCGCCGGACGCGGCCGATCTCCTGCGGGCCTGTCAGCCGGTGATTGATGAAGCCCGACTGCAGCGCCTCCTGGGGCGAGGCTTCCTTCTGAGCCAAGTCCTTGAACGCTGGCAATCGCGCGCCATCTGGGTAGTCAGCCGCGCGGATGCCGAGTACCCGCGCCGCCTGAAGGGGCGCCTGCGCGAAGACGCCCCGGCAGTCATCTACGGCTGCGGCGACATGGCCCTGTTGGAGTCGGGCGGCCTCGCCGTGGTCGGTTCTCGCCATGTGGACGACTCGTTGATCGACTACACAATGGAGGTGGGTCGGTTGGCGGCTCGGGCTGAAAGAACGCTCGTATCCGGCGGTGCTAAGGGTATCGACCAGGCCGCCATGCGCGGTGCACTTGAAGCGGGTGGCAAGGTCATCGGTGTGCTCGCAGACAGTCTCGAAAAGACGACCATGAACCGCGAGCACCGAAACCTGCTGCTCGATGGCCAACTGGTTCTGATCTCGCCTTACGACCCGAGTGCGGGGTTCAACGTCGGCAACGCCATGCAGCGCAACAAGCTGATCTACGCGCTGGCCGATGCATCCCTGGTTGTCAGCTCCGATCTGAACAAGGGAGGTACCTGGACGGGTGCCGTCGAGCAGCTGGATAAGCTCAAGTTCGTGCCCGTGTACGTTCGATCTACGGGAGGTTCGTCTCCCGGACTCGACGCCCTGCGCAGCAAGGGAGCGGTCGCCTGGCCGAACCCGCAGGACGCCGATGTGTTCGAATCTGTGTTCGATGCCGCTGCGCCCACGCCCCCCTCGCCTCCGGAGATAACACCCGCCATCGAGGCGCCGAGCGGCCCGGTGCCGCCATCCGCCGCGGTACCCGTCGACAAGCTGGTTGAGCCGACGCCAGAGCCAGCCCCATCGGCTGCACTGACGCGTGCGGCCCCACCCGAAGCAACCGGCCTGATGGCGACGGCGACTTCAACGCCGGCGGACACGCTGTTTGCGGCGGTGCGTAACGTGATTCCTCTGCTGTTGAAGTCACCTATGAAGGAAGCCGAGGTTGCCGCGGCGCTGGACGTATCCACCTCCCAGGCCAAAGCATGGCTGCAGCGTCTAACCGATGAAGGCGCCATCGAGAAAAAGACGAAGAAGCCCTTAGGGTATGTCGTGAAACAGCGCGTGCTGTTCGAGTAGCCGGCGTCAGCCCGACCTGCGTACCCGGGACGCCGACGACGTGAGCGCCCACGGGACGTTTGTGCCGAAGGAGACGGTGGCGGTCATCAAAACCCATCGTTCGAACTCGACCGAGCTGAAGGCGTATGCCGTGCACCGTTCGAGCACAGGCACAGCCTGCCAGCCGCGATCCGCCATCGGAGGCAACGGCAGCGTTGGCAGCCGCCCCACCCATCGCCTCATCCAGATTCAACACCGCCATCGCGTTGCTGGCCGTGGTGGCCAGGGTGTCGATGGTGCCGGTGCGCAGGGCGCCGAGGATGGTGGTGACCTTGCTCGCTTCGGCGGCGATGGAGATCACGTTGGGGATTCGGGCCAGATCGTTGGCATTCTGGCCGACCACGCGACCCTGAAGTGGTAGCCCTTCCTGTCGCGCACCGTGCCCTGGCGCTTGGCCTCGGTGCGCGACAACGCCGCCCAGGTGGCCACCGCCAGCAGCCTGATCGCCGCCATCGTCGAGAAGGTCGAGTAGGGCAACCGCCGCGTCAGCGGGCTGATTCCAAGACGTCAGCGAGACCACACAGACCCAGACCGACGAGCGGCTGCAGTCCGTCGCGGCCTTCCGCATCGCCTGACAGGCAACGGCGGCCCGCGGCTCAGCCGGCCACCGCGGGGCTGAGCGTGCTCGGTGCGAGGTAGGCCTGGCGCCAGACTTCGAAGCTGCCGGCGTCGGCCGCCTCGATGGCGCGCTGCGCCTCTATCGAGGCCTTCGCCTCGGCCTGGAACGCCGCCAGCTGCGCCTCGGACAGCGGCCGGCGCAGCAACTCGGCGTGGATCGCGCTGGATTGGTTGAGCACGAAGCCGCTGTAGCTGCCGCCGAAGTCGCTGCGCAGCGCCTCCAGCACCCGGGCCGAGGGCAGCCGGCGCGGGTCGGCCAGCTGGCCCAGCGCGGCCTGCAGCGCCGCGGCGTG
>DAOLLE010000363.1:0-4112 GCA_035331205.1 Burkholderiaceae bacterium | reverse complement strand
TGAAGAAGGTGGCCGACACCCAGGCGGTGATCGACTCGGTGGTGGCCTACATCACCAGCGTGAACTACAAGGACTTCCCGGAAGTGGTCGCGATGGTGGATGACGCCTTCGACCAGCTCGGCAAGACCAAGGACCTCAAGCCCAAGCACGAGGCCGCCGCCGCGAAGAAGGACTGGGAAAACGCCAACCTCTGGGCCGAGCAGATCTGGCAATACCAGGTCAAGACGGCCGACCTGGGCCTGCGCGCCAAGACCTTCCTCGAGCAGAACGGGGCCAAGAAGGTCAAGTGATTCTTCACTGACCTGGGACCGGAAGGGGCGGAGTGATCCGCCCCTTTTTCCTTGCTCGGCGCATGGGATTCTTGATGCCCACAGGGGTATGTTTTGGGTTCGTCGCAATCCTTGAACTGGTTCAACGCGCCCCCAGGGGCCTCTGTCTATCCTTCAATCATCGATTCCAACCGTCGAACCGTTGAGGACGCTCCATGAAGAGATTGATCGCTGGTGCCGTGCTGGGCACCCTGGCCTGGATGCCGGCACACGCCGCCCTCGACGGCGCGGCGCTGTACAAGGACAAGACCTGCAATGCCTGCCACGGCCCCACCGGCAACAAGCCGCTGATGCCGGACTACCCGAAGATCGCCGGGCAGAACGCGAAGTACATCGAAAAGCAGATGCAAGACATCAAGAGCGGTGCGCGCGCCAACGGCAACAGCGCCGCGATGAAGGGCGTGATGCACCTGGTGTCGGACGACGACATCAAGGCCATCGCCGACTACCTGTCCAAGCTCAAGCCCTGAACCCCGGGAGCCCGACATGAAACGACTCACGCTGCTGGCCGCCGCCCTGCTGACCGCCACCGTCGCCTTCGCCGGCCCCCCGGCCCCGCACAAGGACGGCATCGAGGGCAAGGATTACAAGTGGAACGCCCAGGAGGGCGAAAAGGTCGAGGCCCTGCAGAAGAAGGGTCGCGTCAAGGAAGGCGCGGAAGCCTACGAGGTCTGCGGCGCCTGCCACCTGCCTTCGGGCGCTGGTCGTCCGGACGGCACCTTCCCGCAGCTCGCGGGCCAGCACTCGACGGTGCTGATCAAGCAGATGGCCGACATCCGCGCCGGTCTGCGCGACAACCCGACGATGTACCCCTTCGCGATCTCGCTGACCGATCCGCAGGAGCTCGCCGACGCCGCCGCCTACATCAACAGCCTGTGCATCCCGACCAACCACGGCGTGTACGAGGGCAAGGATGCGTCCCTGCAGATCGCCCAGGGCAAGGAGCTGTACGAGAAGCAGTGCCTGGAGTGCCACGGCAAGAACGGCGAAGGCAACAAGGAGAAGTTCTTCCCGGTGATCGCCGGGCAGCACTACAAGTACCTGCTGCGCCAGATGACCGAGATCCGCGACGGCAAGCGCCGCAACGCGAATCCGGACATGGTCAAGGTCATCAAGCCCTACACCAATGAGCAGCTGGTGGCGATCTCCGCCTACCAGTCGAGCCTGACCATGCCGGGCTCGATGTGCAAGGCCAAGCCGGCCGCTGCGGCCACGCCGAAGAAGAAGTAAGACCCCAAAGCGGCCGCCAATCGGCCGCCGAGCCGGATGAACATCCCCTCGCGCGGCCGGCGGCCCCGAGGGGATGTGCGTCTGAGGGACCCCGACATGCCTGCTGATTCGAACGCCTCGAAAACCACCCGCCAGATCCGCCTGCTGACCCTGATCGGTCTGGTCGCGCTGGTCGTCGCCTATTTCACGCCGATCTGGTGGGTGTCGCTGACCGCGCCGAACTACCCGAAGGACGCCTTCCCGGACGGCATCCGCATCCACTTCCACGTCGATGGCGTGCACAACGGCTGCACCGCCGCCGTGGCGGGCTCGCGCCTGGCCAACGAAACCATCCAGGGCGATGTCGACAAGGACACCGAACGCTACAACCCGGTGCTCGACGCGAAGAAGGACCTGAACGTCGGCGCCAAGGGCCTGGATTGTGTTCACGAGATGAACACGATCAACCACTACGTCGGCATGTTCCCGATCTCCACCGGCGCGCCGGTGGAAAAGCCGCTGGCGAAGTTCTTCTTCGGCTTCTTCGCGGTGATGCTGCTCGCCTTCGCGGTGATCGAGCGGCGTGCCCGCCTGGCGGCGCTGGGCTTGGGCTTCGCCGCCGTGGCGGCCTGGGCGGTCGTCGACCAGTTCGTCCTCGGCCACCTGGCCAGCCACGTGAAGACCTATGTCGAGGAAGCCGGCACCTTCTTCAAGGAGCCCGACAAGATCCGCCACTGGGGCGACAACGTCACGCTGTACTCACAGATCGGCGTGGGCGTGCTGGTGGCGGCGATGGTGGTGGTCTGGCTGGGCGTCTGGAAGCTGCGCAGCTTCGAGCTGCTGATGGCGCTGGTGCCCGCGCTGATGCCGGTGTTCTTCGTCGTCGAGTACGCCGGCTGGCTCTGGTTCTTCGGTCACAACCTGCACCCCTGGGGCGCCTTCACCGTCAAGCCCTTCATGCCCACGGTGTTCGGCGAGGGCAAGGTGGCGCAGTTCTCCACCTTCTCCTACCCGCACTACGGCTACGCGCTGCTGCTGCTGAGCTCGGCCTGCCTGCTGGTGGCCCTGCTGCTGCGCCGCCGCCAGCTGCGCGACCAAGGCACGGTGTGACCATGCGCGCGCCCAAGCCCCTGCTGCGTCTGGCGGTGCTGGCCTCGGTCTGCGTGCTGGCGCTGGCCAGCGCCGCCCCGCGCGGCGAGCCCGAGCGGCCGGACGACGAGGACGGCCGCCCCGCCAAGGCGGTCGATCTGTCGAACGCGCCGCGGGTGGACGTGGACAAGCCGGTCGAGCTGATCCCGCTGTTCCAGCGCGACAAGCGCATCCACGGCCTCAAGCCGCTGCAGGCGCTGGTGGACGCGGCCCCGGAAGGCAGCGTGGTCAACATCCCCTCGGGCCGCTATGCCGGCCCGGTGCACCTGAAGAAGCCGCTGACGCTGGTCGGCCAGGGCCAGGTGGTGATCGACGGCGGCGACAAGGGCACCGTCTTCGTCGTCGAAACCAGCGGCGCGACGCTGCGCCACCTGACGATCACCGGCTCGGGCGACTCGCACGACTCGGACGACGCCTGCCTGAACGTGCGCGGCCACCGCAACACGATCCAGGACGTCACGATCGCCGACTGCCTCTTCGGCATCGACCTCAAGCAGTCCAACGACAACCTGCTGCGCGACAACCGCGTGCGCTCCAAGCAGGCCGAGCTGGGCGTGCGCGGCGACGGCATCCGGCTGTGGTACAGCCACCGCAACCGCGTCGAGCGCAATCAGGTCACCGACACGCGCGACATGGTCGCCTGGTACTCGAACGACAACATCTTTCGTGGCAACGAGGGCCGGCGCAGCCGCTACTCGATCCACTTCATGTTCGCCAACCGCAACCTGGTGGAGAACAACCGCTTCATCGACAACGCGGTGGGCGTGTACTTCATGTACAGCGAGGCCTGCATCGCGCGGCACAACCTGATCTCGCACGCCACCGGCGCTTCGGGCATGGCCTTCGGCTTCAAGGAGGCCTCGGACATCGCGATCGAAGACAACGAGGTCATCTACAGCGCCATCGGCGTGGGCTCGGACATCTCGCCCTTCCAGCCCGACACCACGATCCGCTTCGCGCGCAACCGCTTCGCCTACAACGGCATCGCGATCCAGCTCACCAGCGAGCTCGGCGGCAACGTCTTCACCGACAACGTCTTCGAGGGCAACCTCACCGACATCGCCCAGGCCGGCCGAGGCTCCAAGGCCAGCAACCGCTGGCTCGGCAACTGGTTCGACACCTACGAGGGCTTCGACCGCGACGGCGACGGCATCGGTGACAAGCCGCACGAGCACTACGCCTACGCCGACCAGATCTGGATGGAGATCCCCGCGGCGCGCTTCTTCAAGACCTCGCCGGTGCTGGAGCTGCTGGATTTCCTCGAACGGCTGGCCCCCTTCTCGTCGCCCGAGCTGCAGCTGCGCGACGAGCGCCCCCGCCAGCACCCGCCCGCACTGCACACCGGCCCCGTCGGGAGCTGACGATGAGTGACCCCGAGAAGACCCCGCCACCGGCCGAGCCGCAGGGCAGTACACCCGCGGCCCC
>DAOLLE010000362.1:0-4124 GCA_035331205.1 Burkholderiaceae bacterium | reverse complement strand
CTGCGCGTGGCGGTGCCGGCCGACGACGGTGACCTCGGCCCAGTGATCAATGCCCGCCAGCGCGAGCGCGTGCAGCGCTACATCGACCAGGCCCGCGCCGACGGCCTGCCGGTGCTGGCCGAGACGCCGCTGTCGGCCGCCCTGCCCGAGGGCGGGCACTGGGTGGCGCCCATCCTCTTCGGCCCGGTCCCGTCCGACCACCGTCTGGCCTGCGAGGAAATCTTCGGCCCGGTGCTCAGCGCCATGCCCTTCGACGACGAGGCCGAGGCGCTGCGTCTGGCCAACGGCACCGACTACGGCCTGGTCGCCGCCGTCTGGACCCGCGACGGTGCCCGGCAGGACCGCCTGGCGCGCGACGTGCTCGCCGGCCAGTTCTTCGTCAACTGCTACGGCGCCGGCGGCGGCGTGGAGCTGCCCTTTGGCGGCATGAAGCACAGCGGCCACGGGCGGGAGAAGGGTTTCGTCGCGCTGGAGGCCTTCAGCACGACCAAGACGGTGGTGCGCTTCCACGGCTGAGGGCCTTGCGGCCGCGCGCCGCGCGGGCGGCTCAGAACAGCTCCAGCTCGCCCGAATGCACCAGGTCGGCCATCGCGGCCTCGTTTTCCTTGAAGTTGTCCGGCAGCCAGCGCAGATTGAAGATGAAGCGCTGGTCCAGCACCAGGCGGCTGGGGTTGTCGGGGTTGCTGTCGCGCAGGGTGTAGCGGAAGCACAGCTGCGGGTCGTCGCTGCCAAACGAGATGTAGCGGTGCTGGTGGTTCACGATGATCGGCACCTGGGTCATGTGGCCCGAGCCGGTCTCGTTGAGCACGAAGCGGTTCTTGAAGGTGCCCCAGACCAGGTTGGTGATGTCGCCCAGCACGTTGTTGACGTCGCGGAAGCTGTCGAACTCGGCGGGCAGCAGGGTCTTGCCCTGGCGCACGAAGTCGATCAGCGCCTGCTCCTCGGTCTGCAGCATCAGGTAGCCGCGGCACCAATCGCTCTCCAGGGGGATGAGGCTGAAGAGCTCGCCGAAGATGATGCGGTCGCGCACCACCTGGGCGGGTTGGACATCGATCTCGACGTCGACGAACTGGTTGCCCAGCGCCGCCAGCGTCAGCTCCTCGATGCCACGCACCAGCGCGTGCGGGTAGACCAGGCTGAAGATGCACAGGTCGATCGCGGGCTGCAGTTCGTGCATCGCGTCGGCGTTGTAGCCGGCCTGGAAGCAGGCGCGGTCCTCGTCGGGCAGGTCAGACAGGTCGGTGGGGGCGCCGCCGTTGCGGCGCAGGAAGATCGGCAGCTCGGGTCGGGCGGCGTGGATGTTGCGCCCCAGCAGGATGCCGCCATCGTTCTGGTCGTTGAAGCGCTCGGAGATGAAGATCGCGCCGAGGTCGACGTTGCTCTTGAGTACCGCCATCACGTTGTCGGCGTAGGCCTTGAGCGGCAGCAGGTGGTTGGCGTCGCAGAAGGACTTGATGCGGTCGTGGCAGGCGGCGTCGCCTTCCAGCACCAGCACCTTGCTGATCAGTTGGGCCATGTCGGTCATGCGGGGTTCCTGTCGTTGTGCGGTGGGGCAGCGCCGGGCGGGCGATGACGCTTCCATGACGCGAGATCGGCTTTGGTCGGGCAACCTGTAGGGTTTTGCTGCGCCGAAGTCGGAAATTTCTTGCGTCGTGCGCGGGTGGGCCGGCCTGCCTCGTCGGGGGCCAGGCGCACTGGGCGCGTGGGCCCTGCGGCCGGACTGCCTATCATCGCCACCCTCTGCGCCGACAATCGGGGCTGTTCCGCCCCGCTCGCTCCCGATGTCCGATCCTGTTGTACCGCGTCCCGCGACGCCCGAACCCGCGCGTTCCGATGCCTCCCAGCCTGCGTCGGCCTCGCCCTGGCTCGCCGCCATCGCTCGGCGTTGGGCCGCCTTGAAGGCCGACCCCCGGGCCCGGCGCGCTGCGGTGGTCGTCGGCGGCCTGCTGGCCGGCGGGGTGCTGGTGGCCGGCGTGGCCGTGGCGGCGATCCTGCCGCAGCTGCCCTCGCTGGAGCAGGTGGTGAATTACCAGCCGCGCCAGCCGCTGCAGGTGCTCACGCGCGACGGCGTGGAGATCGCCCAGTTCGGCTCGGAGCGGCGCCAGTTCGTGCCCATTGCGCAGATTCCGCAGCGCATGAAGGACGCGGTGCTGGCGGTCGAGGATGCGCGCTTCTACGAGCACAGCGGCATCGATGCGATGGGCATCGGCCGCGCGGTGTGGGTGAACCTGACCGGCGGCAGCGGCGGGGGCTCGACCATCACGCAGCAGGTGGCGCGCAACTTCTACCTCTCGTCGCGGCGAACCCTGGAGCGCAAGCTCAAGGAGGTGCTGCTCGCGCTGCGCATCGAACAGCAGCTCAGCAAGGACCAGATCCTCGAGCTGTACATGAACCAGATCTACCTGGGCCAGCGCTCCTACGGCTTCGGCGCGGCCGCGCAGGTCTACTTCGGCAAGACGCTGGACCGGCTCACGGTGGCCGAGGCAGCGATGCTCGCCGGCCTGCCGCAGAACCCGGCCTACGCCAACCCGATCACCAACCTCGAGCGGGCCACCACCCGCCAGCGCGTGGTGCTGCAGCGCATGCTGGTGACCGGCAAGATCACGCCCGCCGAGCACGATGCGGCACGGGCCGAGAAGCTGGTGATCCGCTCGAAGTTGTTCACCGCGGTGCACGCCGAGCACGTGGCCGAAATGGCGCGGCGCGCGGTGTTCGAGCGCTACGGCGAGCGCGCCTACACCGAGGGCTTCAAGGTCACGACCTCGCTGGTGGCCGCCGACCAGCAGGCCGCCTGGACGGCGCTGCGCCGCGGCATCCTGGAGCACGACCGCCGCCAGGCCTGGCGCGGCCCAGAGGACCACGAGGAGCTGCCGGCCGACGCCCCGGCGGGCAGCGCCGCGGTGGCGCAGGCGCTCAAGGACCACCGCGACGACGACGAGCTGCGCCTGGCCATCGTGCTGCAGGTCAGCGCCAAGGAGGTCAGCGCCCAGCTGGCCAGCGGCGAGGTCGTCAGCGTCAGCGGTGACGGCCTGCGCTGGGCCCAGGCCGGGCTGGGGCCGAAGGCCACCAAGCCGCTGCTGATCACGCGCGGCTCGATCCTGCGGCTGGTCTCGGTGCCGGGCAAGGTCGCCAAGCCGGGCGCAGCGCCGGCGCCGGCGACCTGGTCGATCAGCCAGTGGCCGGAGGTGCAGGGCGCGCTGGTCGCGCTGGACACCGGCACCGGCCGGGTGCGCGCGCTGGTGGGCGGCTTCGACTTCACCCGCCAGCCCTTCAACCACGTCACGCAGGCCTGGCGCCAGCCCGGCTCGAGCTTCAAGCCCTTCCTGTACTCGGCGGTGCTGGAGCACGGCGTCATGCCGGCGACGATCATCAACGATGCGCCGCTGGAGAACGCCAACGTCGAGGGCGCCTGGAACCCGCAGAACTACGACGGCGAATTCGCCGGCCCGCTGACGCTGCGCCAGGCGCTGGCCAAGTCGAAGAACCTGGTCAGCGTCCGGCTGCTGCGCCACATCGGCGTGACGCAGGCGCGCGCCTGGGCGGAGCGCTTTGGGTTCGATCCCGCCAAGCAGCCGGACAACCTGACCCTGGCGCTCGGCGCGGGCAGCACCACGCCGATGCAGATGGCCGGCGCCTACGCGGTGCTGGCCAATGGTGGCTACAAGGTGGCGCCGCAGGTGATCGAGCGCATCACCGACGCGCAGGGCAAGGTGGTCTTCGAGGCGCCGCCCGCGCCGCCGCTGAGCGAGGAGCAGCGCGTGCTGCCGGCGCGCAACGTGTTTGTCACCGACCAGCTGCTGCAGGAAGTCACCCGCAGCGGCACCGCCGCCCGCGCACAGGCGCAGCTCAAGCGCACGGATGTTTACGGCAAAACCGGCACCACCAACGATGCGGTGGACGCCTGGTTCGCCGGCTTCCAGCCCAGCGTGGTCGCGGTGGTCTGGCTGGGCTACGACGAGCCGCGCAGCCTGGGCAGCAAGGAAACCGGCGGCGGCCTGGCCCTGCCGATCTGGATCTCGTACATGGAGCGCGCGCTGCGCGGCGTCGAGCCGGCGCCGCTGCCGCTGCCCGGCGGTGTGCTGGACGTCGGCGGCGACTGGCGCTATGCCGAGTTCGTCGAGGGT
>DAOLLE010000361.1:0-4124 GCA_035331205.1 Burkholderiaceae bacterium | reverse complement strand
GCTCGATTGCCAAGACGCTGGGGCGCAGTGCCAGCAGCCTGAGCCGAGAGGTGGCACGCAATGGGAGTGCGTCGGGCTATGCGTCCAGGCCTGCCGAACAGGCGGCAAGCCGGCGGCGCACGCAGGCCAGGCGCTTGCCCAAGCTGCATCCCGAGGGCGCGTTGTGGGGCGTGGTCACGCACCTGCTGACGTGGTTGTGGTCGCCGCGGCAGATCGCCCGCACACTGCGCAGGATGTGGCCCGACAACCCCGAACGACATGTCTCGCACGAGAGCATCTACAACGCCATCTACGCCCACCCCAAGGGTGAGCTGCGCAAGTGCCTGGTGGCTTGCCTGCGCCAGTCGCGCAACACGCGCCGGCCGCGCTCGGGCGGTGAGGACCGTCGCGGCCAGATCCCTGAGATGGTCAGCATCCATGTACGCCCGCCCGAGGTCAACGATCGCGTGATGCCTGGTCACTGGGAGGGTGACTTGATCAAGGGCGCGGCCAACCGCTCGGCCGTGGGTGTACTGGTCGAGCGAACCACCCGGTTGGTGCTGCTGGCCAAGATGCCTGATGCCACCGCCGAGTCGGCGCTGGCGGCCTTTACGGCCAAGCTCAACGACATCGCCCAGCCGCTGCGCCAGACGCTGACCTACGATCAGGGCAAGGAGATGGCGCGCCATCGCGAGCTCGCTCGCAACACCAACATCCGCGTGTACTTCTGCGACCCGCACAGCCCCTGGCAGCGCGGCAGCTGCGAGAACACCAACGGCCTGCTGCGCCAGATGCTGCCCAAAGGGACGGACTTGTCTGTGCACGATCAACAGGCCCTCGACTCCATGGCCGATCTGCTCAATAACCGGCCCCGTGAAACCCTGGACTGGCGCACTCCCGCCCAACTCTTCCGCGACCTCATGCAGGGCATCTCAGAACAGCGCGACGCCACAATCCATTAATCCAGCGGGTGTTGCACTTCGAGTTTGAAACTGCCCCCTAAAATCGCAAGATGGCCCACGCTCACGCCCACATCAACCCAGCGATGCTCCGCTGGGCGCGTGACCGCGTCGGCCTGGACGTCAACGAGGCGGCGATGGCCGCCGGGGTCAAGCCCGATCAGTTCGTACTGTGGGAAGAAGGCGATGCCCAGCCCACCTTCAAGCAGGCCCAGGTGATCGCGCAGGCCCTGCACACCCCGTTCGGGTTCTTTTTCCTGAACGAGGCGCCGGCCGAAGATCTGCCCTTGCCCGACCTGCGCACGGTAGGCGGCGCCCCGGCCGGCAAGCCCAGCGTCAACCTGGCCGAAACCGTGCGTCACGCGCTGCAGCGGCAAGCCTGGTTCGTCGAGTACCAGCAAGAGCAAGGCGCCGAGCCGCTGCCATTCGTCGGCCGCTTCACGACGGCATCCAACCCGGTGCAGGTGGCACAGGACATCCGCGCCGTGCTGGGTGTCGATGTTGAGCACGGCCAGCGGAAATGGGACGTCTACTACCGCGAGCTGATCGAGGCGGCTGAGCGCGTGGGCGTGCTGGTGATGCGCAGCGGCATCGTCGGCAACAACACCCACCGCAAACTGGACGTCGGCGAATTCCGTGGCTTCGCCATCAGCCATCCGCTGGCACCGGTGGTGTTCATCAACTCGTCTGACGCACCGTCTGCGCGCTTGTTCACCCTGCTGCACGAGCTGGCCCACCTGTGGCTGGGCAGCAGCGGCATCTCCAACGCGGCGCCTGGCAACACCCGCCGTGAAGAGATCGTCTGCAACGCGGTGGCGGGCGAGTTCCTGGCACCGTCCGAGGTGTTCGGCCCGCTGTGGGCTGCGGCGTCCCAGGACCTGACCACGCGTGTGGCCGAGCTGGCCCAGCGCTTCCACGTCAGCCGCTTCGTAGTGATCCGCCGCGCCCTGGACCTGGGGCTGGTCGATCGTGACACCTACACGGCCTTCTACCGGGCTGAGCTGGATGCCTTCCAGGCGGAAGGCGGTGGGGGCGGCAGCTTCTACCGAAACGCTGGCGCGAAGAACAGCACCCGCTTCGCCCGCGCCGTGATCGCCGAGGCCTTCAGTGGCCGCCTGCTGCTGCGCGATGCCGGCCGGCTGCTGGGCGTCCAGCCCTCCAAGATCCGTGACTTCGCGGGGCAGCTCGGCGCATGATGTACCTGTTGGACGCGAACACGCTGATCGAGGCGAAGAATCGCTACTACCGCATGACCGTCTGCCCGGCTTACTGGAGCTGGGTCCAGCGCAGCCAGGGTGCAGGGATCGTGTCGAGCATCGACTTTGTCGGTGAAGAGCTCAAGCGCGGCAACGATGAACTGGCTGAGTGGGCCAAGGGCCAGGCCGATCTGTTCTTACCCGTGTCCGATGAAGACACCCAGCAGGCCTTCGGCGCTGTCGCCGCACATGTGGCGGCGCAAGCCGGTGTGATGAAGCCGGGTGCGCTGGAAGAATTCCTGGCCGGCGCCGACCCCTGGCTGATCGCCAAGGCCATGGCGCTGAAGGACGCGGTCGTGGTCACGCACGAGCAGTTCAACCCGCAGATCAAGCGCAAGTTCAGCATCCCGAATGTCTGCCAGCACTTCGGCGTCCAGTGGATCGACACCTTCGAGCTGCTGAGCCGGACTGATGCACGGTTCGTGCTGGCTGACTAACCTCGGGCCTAAGGTGCCGGCGCTGAGTGAAGGCAGATGGTGGTCCGGTCTTTGTCCGGTCCTTCCAGCGCTGCATGGTCACCATCTGGCCAGCTTTTGCGGCCCATGCCATCGTGCCGACGCCCTGGCTGTAGCCTTTGTTTTCAAGCGCTAGGGGCGATCCGCCCTGTGCCGAGGCCGCCTGCGCTTAGGACTGTTAATCCGTAGGTCCCTGGTTCGAGCCCAGGTCGGGGAGCCAAAACTCCAAGCAAAACAACGGCTTAGACGCGCAGGCGTCTAGGCCGTTTTTGCGTCTGGTCCCTTTCCGGCCTGCGGAGCGGGCCAGACGGGGGTTGGCGGGTGGGTGCGGGGCATGCGGAAGTCGTTGTCGCGCATGGGGAAATCGGTAGGGTGGGTCGGGTGGCTTACGGAGTGCGGGTGATGGCGCTCACGGATTGGTGGTAGTGACTTCGGGCTGCGGGGCGTCGCTCGACGGCACGCCGTGGAGCAAGATCGCCGCCACTGTTGCCAGGGAAGCTGGCGCGCGCCAGAGGCCACATCGTCTTGCCGGTGTTTGCAAGGTGGGCTGCTCGGACCGGTGGCAGACCGGAAGACTGCGCCACATCTCCCGCCCTTGGCACTGCTCGCCGCTGGCTCTCCGTCCGGGACGGCGGCCTGAGCTCACTTGACCCAGACCATCAATCTCGCCCGAAGACTGACTGCAGACATTCAGGTTCGGCAGCAGTCCTTCATGCCACGACGACCCGGTAGAAACAGGCGGTCGAACACTCTTGCAGAGGCGGCCGGCTCAATTCGACCCACCAGCGACATCCGCCGAGCTAGCTAGCTTAAGCGCTGGACAGCTCCTGAGATGCCGATGACGGTGTGCGCCTGTTCCCCCCAATCCGCATGAACACGACCGAGCGCACGTCCGTTGCAGACATCCGCCGGCGGACAACGCCAAAGCACTCTGAAACATGCGGCGTCCCCGGTGGACGCTCAGACAGGTCCAAGGTAGCCAGAACTCCCAAACGAACATCGCCAACGCTGTACGCGCTCGCCTGGGCCGAGTGTGGTCGGATGTTGTATTTCGACCATGAGATTGCGATTGAACGCTTCACCTCTATGATGAAACGAAACCGATCCATCGGCAGGTAGATGTCCGTACGTCCGGCCGCGATGTACGGCACCTCTAAAAGCGGCGACGCCATCGAACTCACCAGGTAGTTGAAGAGGTCAAGCTGCAGCTCTGACTCAAGAGGAAGCTCTGCTCGGCCTGGTGCGACCTCTGCAAGGTAAGCGAACTTTCCCTTGATGACCCCCATGTCCGCGCGTGACGTCAAGAACTTACACAGCCGCACTACGAGCAGGTCGAACCACTGCTTCACCTTACCCTTGTAGTCCGATGCTTCCGAGAGCGCACTACGGACGCGCTCAACCATCGCCTGCTCCGTGACGCTCGGTGCACGTCAAGCTACTTGTCGCCTCAGTCACGCAGCCAACGGCCGGGTATG
>DAOLLE010000360.1:0-4140 GCA_035331205.1 Burkholderiaceae bacterium | reverse complement strand
GGAGGGGGGCGGTGGTCGCCGATGGTGGCGGCAGCGCCGGCGCTGCCGCTGGCGCCGGTACAGACACAGACGGCGGCGGTGCCGGCGACGGTGGTGCTGGCGGTGTCGCTGGCGCCACAGGCGTCAGCGGCGAAGGTGCGGTCGGCGCGAAGAGGTCGGCCAGCCGCAGGGGCGTGAAATCCGAGGCCCGACTGGCCTGTGCGGCGCGCGGCGCCAGCCAACGCAGCAGCGCGGCGTACAGCGCCTCCGGGTCGACCGGCTTGACGAGGAAGTCGCTCATGCCCGCGGCGAGGCAGGCCCGGCGGTCCTCGCTGAAGGCGTTGGCGGTCAGTGCGATGATCGGCAGCGCTTCGCGTCCGGGCAGTGCGCGGATTCGCCGCGTGGCCTCCAGCCCGTCCATCACGGGCATCTGCACATCCATCAGCACCAGGTCGATGCCGCGCTGGGCGACCGCGCGCAGCGCCTCGGCGCCGTCCACCGCGATCTCCACCGTCAGGCCGGCCAGCGTCAGCAGTTCGGTGACGACGTCGCGGTTGATCGCGTTGTCCTCGGCCAGCAGGATGCGCGCACCGCGGTGTTCGCGCTTGAGCCGCTGCTCGGCCGGCTCGAGTGGGCTGCGGCCCCGCAGCGGCGCGCCGGCGGGCTCGACCAGGGTGCCGAAGTCCGAAAGCGGCGGCACCGTCTGGCCCATCGGCGCGCTGGGGTGGACCTCCTGCAGCGTGATCGTGAACCAGAAGCGGCTGCCCTGGCCGGGGGTGCTGTCCAGGCCGATGCTGCCGCCCATCGCCTCGACCAGCCGGCGCGCGATCGACAGGCCCAGCCCGGTGCCGCCGTGGCGCCGGGTGGTGGAGGCATCGGCCTGCTCGAAGGGCTCGAAGATGCGCGCGCGCTGCTGCTCGGTCACGCCCACGCCGCTGTCCTCGACCTCGAAGCGCAGCCGCACGCGGGCGGCCTCGCGCGCGAGCAGCACCACGCGCACCGTGACCCGGCCGGCGTCGGTGAACTTCACCGCGTTGCCGGCGAAGTTCAGCAGCGCCTGGCGCAGCCGGGTCGGGTCGCCGCGCAGCCACACCGGCAGCGGCTCGTCGGCTCCGGCCTCGCTGACCAGCTCGGTGCGCAGCTGCAGCTGCTTGGCCTGAGCGGCCTCCGCGATCATCGTGCTCACGTGCTCGAGCACGCTGGCCAGCGAGAACTCGACCTGCTCGAGTTCGAGCCGCCCGGCCTCGATCTTGGACAGGTCCAGCACGTCGTTGATCAGCGCCAGCAGGTGGTGCGCCGAGGTTTCGATCTTTTCCAGCCGGGCAGCCTGTTCGGGCGCGGTGTTGGCGCGGCGCAGGATGCGCGTCAGGCCGACGATCGCGTTCATCGGCGTGCGGATTTCGTGGCTGACGTTGGCCAGGAAGGCGCTCTTGGCCAGGTTGGCCGAGACGGCCCGCTCGCGCGCATCGGCCAGCTGCGCGGTGCGCTGGGTGACCAGCTCCTCGAGGTGGTGGCGGTGCTGCGCCAGCTCCTCGTGCAGGCGCTTGCGCTCGGTGATGTCCTCCTTCACCGCGACGAAGTGGGTGATGCGGTTGTCGCTGCTGCGCACCGGAGAGATCACCGCGGATTCGACGTAGAGGGTGCCGTCCTTGCGCCGGTTGACGAATTCACCCCGCCAGGTGCGTCCCTGGGTGATGCACTGCCACAGTTCGGTGTAGACCGCCGACGGGGTGTGCCCGGCGTTGAGCACGCGGGGATTGCGGCCCAGCACCTCCTCGGCGCGATAGCCGCTGATGCGGCTGAAGGCCTCGTTGACGAACTCGATGCGCCCGTCCAGGTCGGTCACGACGATGGCCTCGGCGCTTTGCTCAACGGCGCGCGAGAGCTTGCGCAGCCGCTCATCGGCCGCCCGGCGTTCGCTGATGTCCTGGTGGATGCCCACCGCGCGCAGCGGCTGCCCCTGCGCATCGCGCACCAGCACCCGGCCGGTGGCGTGCACCCAGATCCAGTGCCCGTCGCGGTGGCGCAGCCGGTACTCGCTGCTGTAGGTGGGCAGCTCTCCCCGAAGGTGGCGGCGCACGGCCTCCAGGGTCGCCGACCGGTCGTCCGGGTGGATCCGCTGTTCCCAGCTGCTGTAGTCCGGCGCCAACTCGTCGAGGCGAAGGCCCAGCATCTCGGCCCAGCGGTCGTTGAAGGTCACGCGTCCGCTGGGGATGTCCCAGTCCCACAGGCCGAGTGCGGCGCCGTCGATCGCCATGGTCAGCCGCTGCTCGGATTCGCTGCGCGCGCGCTCGGCCAGATGCTGTGCCGTCACGTCCTGGATCGTGCCGACCATGCGCCGTGGCCGCCCGTCCGGGCCGAACTCCAGGCGACCGCGCCCGTGCACCCACAGCTCGCGCCCGTCGCCAGGGCGCAGGATGCGGTAGCGCCGATCGAAGGGCTGTCCCTGGCCCAGGACTTCGTCGACCAGATAGGCCTGCATCGATGGCCGCTCATCGGGGTGCACCCGTTCCAACCAGGTAGCCACGTCGCGCCGTGTGGCGGCGGTGACGCCAAGCATTTCGGCCATCGTGGGTGAACAGTCCCACAGGCCGCTGGTCACGTCGAGCACGTAGTGACCGACCTGGCCGATCTTCTGCGCCTCCAGCAGCAGCTCGGTGTTCTCACGCAGCCGGGCCTCGACCTGCTTGCGCTCGGTGATGTCGCGCCCGACGCTGGACAGGCCGATCAGGCGGCCGCCTGCGTCGCGAAGCGGGCCGTGGACGATGTGGTAGTCCCGCAGTCCCTGGACCGTCGCGAATTGCACCTCGGCGGTCAGCGCCTCGCCGCTGGCCAGCACCTTCTCCCGGGCGCGCACCAGGTCCGCGGCGACCCGTGGCGGGTGAATTTCGTGCTCCGAGCGTCCGAGCATTCCCGCCGGCTCCAGGCCGATCAGCCGAGCGGCGATCGGATTGACGTACAGGTAGCGGCCGTCCCGGTCCTTCACGGCGATCGCGTCGTTCGAGCTGTCGGCCACCGCCTGCAGCAGGGCGGCGTCGGCGGCCGCTGCCGCGGGCAGCAGCGGCTCGGCGGGGTCCGGCGCGGTCACGGGGGGCTCGGTCATGGCGGGATTCCGTGGCGGGCTGGCGGCGCTCATCAATGCACCGTGCAGACCATGCAGGGGTCGAAGGATCGCACGATGTGCTGCACCGCCAGCGGACTGGTCTCGCCGGGGCGCACCGGCGCGCCCTCCAGCGCCGCCTCCAGCGCACCGGGCTGGCCCTGCGCATCGCGGGGCGAGAAGTTCCAGCTGGTCGGCGCCACGATCTGGTAGTTCGCAATGCGGCCGTTGTGCACCTCCAGCCAGTGGCCGAGTGCGCCGCGGGCGGCCTCCACCAGGCCGACACCGCGGCCCTCACGCGGCGGCACAGCAGTCAGGCACCAGGGTTCGCCGGCGCGCAGGCCGGCCAGGTTGGCTTCCATCCAGGGCAGGATACGCGCGATCTCGATCAGTCGCCCGAGTACCCGCGTGTAGACCGTGCCGCCCTCGGCTCCCGCACGCGCCGTGGCCGCGCGCAGCAGGGGTTGCCCGGCCACCAGCTGGCGCGCCAGGGCCCCGGTCTGCAGCACCTGACCGCCCAGGCGCGGCGCCTTGTTCCAGGTGTAGGCACCGGGCTTGTCGGGCTGCGGCTCGGTGACGCCCTCGCCCGGGTGACGCGGTGGCGCGTGGCCGTTCCCGGCGTCGCCTGGGTCGCCCAACCAGGCGTGCGTGAGGTCCTCGGCGACCGCGGCGGCGTCGAAGGGGCGCAAGGCCTGGCCGTCCCAGACGCCGCGCGGCAGCCGCGCCTGGCCGGCCGCGTCGAGCTGGCTGCCGTGGCTGAGGTAGAGCTGTGGTCCGTGACCGAGCGCGTCCAGCCCCAGGTCGGTGGCGATGTGGACGAAGAACTGCAGGTCGCCGAGCCTGGCCAGCGCGTCGGGTGGCACGGCGGCCGAGGCACGCAGCGCCGCCTCGTCGGCCCAGGCGCCGACCTCTTCGAGCGGCGCCGAGAACAGCGCGTCCTCGAGAAAGGCGCGGCACTCGCGCAGCTGGGCCAGCAGGCGCAGCCGTTCGGCCGGCTCGATCGCGCGGGCGCTGCCCCCGGGCTGGATGCTCAGCGTGTGCGGCCACTTGCCGCCCAGCGT
>DAOLLE010000359.1:0-4143 GCA_035331205.1 Burkholderiaceae bacterium | reverse complement strand
CCGCGCCGGCCGCCGCTGCGTCGGAGGCCGGCTCGCCCGCCGCCGACGTGCGCTCGCGCGACAACCAGCGCGGCCGTGACCGCGAAGGCCGCTGACCGCAGGGAGAGACCAGAACATGAATCGTGCAGGACTGTTCATCGTCGGCATCGTGCTCGCGCTGATGACCGCGATGTCGACCCTCTTCGTCGTGGACCAGCGCAACTTCGCGGTGGTCTATTCGCTGGGCGAGATCAAGGAAGTCGTGGCCGAGCCCGGCCTCAAGTTCAAGCTGCCGCCGCCGCTGCAGAACGTGATCTTCGTCGACCGGCGCACCCAGACGCTCGACAGCCCCGAGACCCGGCCGATCTTCACCGCCGAAAAGCAGAGCCTGGTGATCGACTGGCTGGTGAAATGGCGCATCACCGAGCCGCGCCAGTTCATCCGCAACACCGGCGTGGACCTGCGCTCGGCCGAGGCGCGCCTGGCGCCGATCGTGCAGGCCGCGCTCAACGAGGAAGTCACCAAGCGCACCGTGGGCGCGATGCTGTCCACCGAGCGCGACAAGGTGATGCAGGGCGTGATGCAGCGCCTGAGCGACGACGCGAAAAACTTCGGCATCCAGATCGTCGATGTGCGCATCAAGCGGGTCGATTTCGCTTCGACGATCACCGAGTCGGTCTACCGCCGCATGGAGTCCGAGCGCAAGCGCGTGGCCAACGAGCTGCGTTCGCAGGGTGCGGCCGAGGGCGAGAAGATCCGTGCCGATGCCGACCGCCAACGCGAGGTGATCCTGGCCGAGGCCTACCGCGAGGCGCAAAAGGTCAAGGGTGAGGGCGACGCCAAGGCGTCGGCGCTCTACGCCGAGTCCTTCGGCCGCGACCCGCAGTTCGCCCAGTTCTACCGCAGCCTCGAGGCCTACCGCGCCACCTTCCGCAACAAGTCGGACGTGATGGTGCTGGATCCCGCCAGCGACTTCTTCAAGGCGATGCGTGGCGCTGCCGGGGTGGCGACCGCTCCCTCGCGCGGCAAGTAAGGGCTGCGCCGCGCGATGGGCGAGACCTTCTTGCTGGCCTGCGGGCTGGTGCTGGTGATCGAGGGGCTGGCGCCCTTTGCCAGCCCGGCGCGCTGGCGCCAGGTCTTCGAGCAGGTGCTGCGCCTGAGCGATGGCCAGATCCGCTTCATCGGCCTGTGCAGCGTGCTGGTCGGGCTGCTGATCGTCCTCTTCGCCGCGGGCTGAGCCGGACCGCTGATTCGATCGGCCGGCCGACGGTCCCTGCCGGAGGCGGTTGGTTTCGCGCCGCCCGGTAGAATGCACTTTTTAACACGCTGTCGTTTATGACTTCTGCTTGGCTTCTGCCGGAGCACATCGCCGATGTGCTGCCGCACGAGGCGCGTCGCATCGAGGAGCTGCGTCGCCTGATGCTCGATGCTGCGCGAGCCTGCGGCTATGAGCTGGTCATGCCGCCGCTGCTGGAACACCTCGAGTCGCTGCTGTCCGGCACCGGCCACGCGCTGAACCTGCAGACCTTCAAGCTGGTCGACCAACTCAGTGGCCGTTCGCTCGGCGTGCGCGCGGACACCACGCCGCAGGTGGCGCGCATCGATGCGCACCTGCTCAACCGCGTCGGCGTCACCCGCCTGTGCTATTGCGGCCCGGTGCTGCATACGCTGCCCTCGGGTCTGCACGGCAGCCGCGAGCCGCTGCAGTTCGGTGCCGAGCTCTACGGCCATGGTGGCCTGGAAGCGGACCTGGAGGTGCAGGAGCTGGCGATCGACTGCCTGCGCCGCGCGGGCCTGACCGGCCTGGTGTTGGACCTGGCGGATGCGCGGGTGCTCGACGGCCTGCTGTCGCGTGCGTCGGCCGACTCCGCCCGGTTGCAGACGATCCAGCAGGCCCTGGCGGCCAAGGACGCGCCCACGCTGGCGGCCGTGACCGACGATTTCCCGGCCGACCTGCGCGACGGCCTGCGGGCCCTGCCGGATCTCTATGGCGATGACGAGGTGCTGGCCGCAGCGCGCGAGCGCCTGCCGCGCCTGCCGGTGATCGCTGCCGCGCTGGACGACCTGCAGCGCCTGGCCGCTCAGCTGCGCAGCGCGCACCCGGCGGTGCGCGTGGGCTTCGACTTGGCCGACCTGTCGGGCTATGCCTATTACAGCGGCACGCGCTTCGCGCTGTACGCGCCCGGTGGGCGCGACACGCTGGCGCGCGGCGGGCGCTACGACAACGTCGGCGAGGTCTTCGGCCGGCGTCGTCCGGCGGTGGGTTTCAGCCTCGACCTCAAGACGGTGGTCGAGCACGTCGGCTTCGACGGGCGGCGCGCGGCGATCCGCGCGCCCTGGGGCGAAGCGGCGGACCTGCGCGCGGCGGTGCGTCGGCTGCGCGAGCAGGGGGAGGTGGTGGTCTGCGTCCTGCCGGGCCACGAACAGGAAATCGACGAATTCGAGTGCGACCGCGAGTTGGTCGACGTCCAGGGCCAGTGGGTGGTGCGCGGCCGCTGAGCGGCGCCATCGACCTGCGGTCATCCAACGAAGCAACGGATCAGAGATGAGCAACAGCAGCGCCGTGCGCGGACGCAACGTGGTGGTGGTGGGCACCCAGTGGGGTGATGAGGGCAAGGGCAAGCTGGTCGACTGGCTGACCGAGAGCGCCCAGGGCGTGGTGCGCTTCCAGGGCGGCCACAACGCGGGCCACACCCTCGTGATCAACGGGGTCAAGACGGCCCTGCACCTGATTCCCAGCGGCATCATGCGTCCGGGGGTGAAGTGCTACATCGGCAACGGCGTGGTGCTGTCGGCGGCCAAGCTGTTCGAGGAAATCGCTGGGCTCGAGAAGGCCGGCGTCGAGGTCCGTTCGCGCCTGCGCGTGTCCGAGGCCTGCCCGCTGATCCTGCCCTTCCATGCGGCGCTGGACGTGGCCCGCGAGGCTGCGCGCGAGCAGGGTGGCAGCGAGAAGATCGGCACCACCGGCCGTGGCATCGGCCCGGCCTACGAGGACAAGATTGCCCGCCGCGCGCTGCGCGTGCAGGACCTGAAGTACCCCGAGCGCTTCGCGGCCAAGCTGCGCGAGCTGCTGGCGCTGCACAACCACGTGCTGACCACCTTCCTGGGTTCGCGCAGCTTCGCCTTCCCGGAGCCGCTGCGCCCCTACATCGCCGATGGCGAGGTGCAATTCCAGGTGGTCTACGACGAGGCGATGCGCCACGCCGAACTGCTCACGCCGATGATGGCGGACGTCTCGCGCGAGCTCAACGAGGCGCACCTGGCGGGTCAGAACCTGCTGTTCGAAGGCGCCCAGGGCACGCTGCTGGACGTCGACCACGGCACCTATCCCTACGTGACCTCGAGCAACTGCGTGGCGGGCAACGCCGCGGCCGGTGCGGGCGTCGGCCCGGGTCTGCTGCATTACGTGCTGGGCATCACCAAGGCCTACTGCACCCGCGTGGGCGGAGGCCCGTTCCCGACCGAGCTGGATTGGGAGGTGCCGGGCACGCCGGGCTATCACATGAGCACGGTGGGCGCCGAAAAAGGCGTCACCACTGGCCGTTCGAGGCGCTGTGGCTGGTTCGATGCCGCGCTGCTCAAGCGCTCGGCCCAGGTCAACGGCCTGTCGGGCCTGTGCATCACCAAGCTCGACGTGCTCGACGGCCTGAGCGAGCTGAAACTGTGCGTGGGCTACGAGCTCGACGGCGAGCGCGTCGATCTGCTGCCAATGGGCGCCGACGAGATTGCGCGCTGCCAGCCGATCTACGAGACGCTGCCAGGCTGGAGCGACAGCACCGTCGGAGTCACCCAGCTCGACAGGCTGCCCGCGGCCGCGCGTCGCTATCTGGAGCGCATCGAGGCGGTGACCGGCGTGCCCATCCACGTGATTTCGACCAGCCCCGACCGCGATCACACGATCCTGCTGCGCCAGCCCTACCAAGCCTGAGGCGCCAGCCACACTGACCACACGCGATGCGAACGACGGAGAAGGTGCCACGATGCTGACCGACGACGGCAAACACCTGTATGTGTCCTGGGACGAGTACCACCTGCTGACCGAACGGCTGGCGCTGAAGGTGCACAACTCAGGCTGGCAGTTCGACCAGATCCTCTGCCTGGCCCGGGGCGGCATGCGACCAGGCGACGTGCTCTCGCGCGTGTTCGACAAGCCGCTGGCGATCA
>DAOLLE010000358.1:0-4150 GCA_035331205.1 Burkholderiaceae bacterium | reverse complement strand
GCGCGCGTGGCCAACCGGGCGACGCTGATCCCACTGCTGCGCCAGGCCACGGTGATGCGCACGACCCGCGAGTGGATCGAGCGGCTGGAGGCGGCGGGCGTGCCCTGCGGGCCGATCAACCGGCTCGACGAGGTCTTCGCCGATCCGCAGGTGGTGGCGCGCGGGCTGCGCGTCGAGCTGCCGCACCCGGTGGCCGGCTCGGTGCCTGGGGTGGCCAACCCGATCCGGCTGTCGGCCTCGCCGGTGGCCTACCGCACGGCGCCGCCGACGCTGGGACAGCACACCGCCGAGGTGCTCGCGGATTGGCTGGGCGCCTGATGACCCCGGATTCCGGCGCGCTTGACTTGCCGCCGGGGGCGGCGCATTAGCCGCGCAGCGCCAGCGCACCCGCCTGGCGGCCCACCTCGGCCAGGCTGACGCGCGTGCCCTTGCTGCAATAGCGCTCGCGCAGCGCGACCACGCGCGCGGTCATCGGCTCGTAGAGCTCGATGCGTTCGCGGTGACGCTGCAGCACCAGCCCAGCCAACTCGAGCAGCTTGGCGTTGAGCGTTTCCTCGCCCTGGCGCAGCAGGGTCTGCACCGCGACGGTGGGCGAGCCGCGCACGCTGTGTGTCATCGCCTGCTCGGCCATCGTGCCGATGCGCGCGTGCGCGTCGCGCACGATCTGACGGAATTCGTCGTGGCCGAAGGCTGCTGCGCTGAGCAGGTCGGTGCCGGCCTTGGAGACACAGAATCGCATCGCCACCTGGCCGACCCAGAGGTCGCTGTCGGGCAGCTGTACCTCGGTGCGCGCCAGGCGGGCCAGCAGGGCGATGAAGTTCGAGGCGGCTTCGAAGTCGTAGTCGTCGTCGCGCAGCTCGCTGGCGATGGCGCGGGCCTGCTGGATCGCGCGGCCGATCTGCCGCTCGGCCACGCAGCGCAGCACCCCGCCGATGCCGGCGAAGCGGCGGATGCGGCTGCTGTCGGGGTGGCGCTCGCAGGCGTGCGTGAGGTTGTCGAGCGCGCGCATCATGCCGCGACCGTCCCCGGCGTCGAACTTCAGCAGCGCCAGCAGCACCAGCGTTTCGAGGTCGAACATCTTGCTCGAGATGCCGGCGCTGACCGCCTTGTCCAGGGCGCGCTCGGCTTCGCGAAACTCGCCGGCGAAGAAGGCCAGCATGCCCTGCTTTTGCAGCCGCATGATGCTGGCGGGGGTCAGCTCGCAGGCCTTGCGGTAGGTTTCCAGCGCACCGGTCAGGTCGCCGTGCTCCACCTGCACCCGGCCCATGACGTCGTAGGCGTCGGCGTAGGAGGGGTTGTCGGCGATCAGCGACTCCAGCGTGCGCCGGGCCTGCTCGGTGCCACCGCCCTCGATCTCCGCGCGGGCTATGCCCAGCTTGGCCCAGGGCAGGGCGCGGGCCTCGCGCACCGCTTCGAACATGCGCCGCGCCGCGTCGTGGCGGCCCAGGCGCAGCAGCAACTCGGCGCCCACGCGCGCGGCATAGAGCCAGTACTCGCCGCGCTCCGTGAAGCGCTTGACGCACAGCACCGCCGCGGCCTCGTACTGCTTGGCCTCGATCGCGTCGAAGATCTGCCTCAGCACCCGCTTGCGACGGCGCGCCTGCGTCAGGCGTTCGCCCAGCGCAGCGGCGTTGTGGGGCTTGAGCAGGTAGCTGTCCAGCGCGGACTCGGCCGCCTCGGCCACCTTGGCGTAGGAGGCCTCGCCGGTGACCATCACGAAGACGGTCGAGAACGGCAGCAGCTGGGAGCGGCGCAGGTCGTCCAGGAGATCCTGGCCGCCCATCACCGAGCCGTCGAAGTGGTGTTCGCACAGCACGATGTCGAACATCCGGTCCTCGATGATGCGGCGCGCGTCCTCGGGGCGGCTGGCCTGGGCCACCAGGCCGACGCCCCAGTCGCGCAGCATCGACACCAATGTGCTGCGGGAGGTGGGGTTGCTGTCGATGACGAGGGCGCGGCAGTCGACGATGTCGGAATCGAGCAGTTGCATGCGGTAGGTCGTGCGGGCGGCCGCGGGCCGAACGGGGGTTGCTACAGTCATCGGCGGCCGGTGCGCCGACTTGAGCAGTTCCGGTGACCATGTGATAACACGCAGGAGCCGCCCGCCGTGACGGATTTGCCGGATCGGCCCCTCACTCCCGCTGGTCGGTGGTCGACAGGCCGGCTAGGATCGCCCCGGTTTTCAGAAACAACCCGCAAGGGCAGGCGATGCAGACGACACACACACCGGTCGCAAACACGCGGTACTGGGCTGCGATCACGCTGGCGAGCGTGCTGGGCACGAACTTCGGTGACCTCTATGCGCACGAAAGCGGGCTGGGGTTGATCCAGGGTCTGGGGCTGCTCCTGCCGCTGTTCCTGCTCGTGCTCTGGGCCGAGCGGCGCGACGCCACGCCGCGTGAGGCCTATTACTGGACCGCGATCGTGCTGGTGCGCACCGCGGCCACCAACATCGCCGACTTCGCGGCCTACAAGGCGCACATCCACCTGCTGCTGCTGACCGCGGCGATGGGCCTGCTGCTGGCGCTGCTGGTGCGACCCTGGCAGGTTGGCCCGACCGGGCGCGGGGCGATCGGCCTGGGCAACACCAGCGCGCTGTACTGGGCGGCGATGCTCACCGCCGGCACCTTCGGCACCGCGCTGGGTGACTACCTGTCGATCCGCTTCGGCCTGGGGCCGGCCGGGGTGGGGCTGGGGCTGTTCTGGGGCGCCGTCTGGCTGGTCACCCGGCACGGCGTGCTGACCACGGTGCTGGGCTACTGGTGCGCGATCGTGCTGGTGCGCACCGCCGGCACCTCGATCGGGGATTTCCTGGCCGAGAACCCGCGCATCGGCCTGGGGCTGCCGGGGGCGACGGTCTGCTCGCTGCTGGCCTTCGTCGCGGTGCTCACGCTGTGGCGCAGCGCGGGCGCGAAGGGTTCGGCCGCTCGAGCCGCCTGAACGGCCCGATCTGCGCTGCTGCCTGAAAACGACAAGGCCCCCGGGCGGATCGCCGTGGGGGCCTCGAGCGACGCGGCGGTGGCTCCAGGCCACCGACTCACCGCTTCAGCGGATCACTTGAAGAAGTCCTTCATCCGGTCCGTCCAGCTCTTGCCGGTCGGCGAGTGCTTGTCGCCGCCCTTCTTGAGCGACTCGTCCAGCTCCTTGAGCAGCTTGCGCTGGTGCTCGGTGAGCTTGACGGGCACCTCGACCTGGATGTGGCAATACAGGTCGCCGGGGTAGTTCGAGCGGATGCCCTTGATGCCCTTGGCGCGCAGGCGGAAGGTCTTGCCGTGCTGCGTGCCCTCGGGCAGGTCGATCTCGGCCTCGCCGCCCAGCGTCGGGATCTGGATCGTGCCGCCCAGCGCCGCGGTGATCACGCTGACCGGCACGGTGCAGTGCAGGTCGTCGCCATCGCGCTCGAAGATGTCGTGCGCTTTGATGCGGATCTCGACGTAGAGGTCGCCCGCCGGGCCGCCGTGCATGCCGGGCTCGCCGTGGCCGCGCAGGGCGATGCGCTGGCCCTCGTTGATGCCGGCCGGGATCTTCACCTCCAGCGTCTTTTGCTTCTTGATCTTGCCGGCGCCGTTGCAGCTGCCGCAGGGGTCGGTGATCACCTTGCCGCTGCCGTGGCAGTGCGGGCAGGTCTGCTGGATGCTGAAGAAGCCCTGGCGCAGGTGCACCGTGCCCGAGCCGTGGCAGGTCGAGCAGGTCTTGGCGCTGGTGCCGGGCTTGGCGCCCGTGCCGTGGCAGGTGTCGCATTCTTCCCAGGTCGGGATGCGGATCTGCGTTTCCTTGCCGTGGGCGGCCTCTTCGAGCGTGATCTCCATCGCGTAGGACAGGTCCGCGCCGCGGTAGACCTGCTGGCCGCCCGCGCCGCGCCGGCCGCCACCGCCGCCCTGGCCACCGAAGATGTCGCCGAAGATGTCGCCGAAGGCCTCCGCGAAGCCGCCGAAACCCTCCGGCCCGCCCGGGCGGAAGCCCGCGCCGCCGGCATTCGGATCGACGCCGGCGTGGCCGAACTGGTCGTAGGCCTGGCGCTTCTGCGCGTCGGAGAGCATCTCGTAGGCCTCCTTGGCCTCCTTGAATTTCTCTTCGGCCGCCTTGGCCCCGTCGCCCTGGTTGCGGTCAGGGTGGTGCTTCATGGCCAGCTTGCGGTAGGCCTTCTTGA
>DAOLLE010000357.1:0-4155 GCA_035331205.1 Burkholderiaceae bacterium | reverse complement strand
CCGATCGAAGCGCCAGACCTCGAAACCCTCGGGCACCTCGCCCTCGGGCAGCGAACCGATGAAGTCCTCGTCGAAGACCGCCTGGCGACCATCGGCGCTGATCGGCGGGACCTTGCGCCGCCGCGGCAGGCGCAGGCGGGCGAGCAAGCCGCGCAGGCGCAGCCTGAGTGCAGCGAGTCGCCCGGGCGGATGGGCACCATCGGCAGGGTGGGCGGGGTCGGCGGCCTCGGGTTCGACGTGGTCGAAGGGCAGCGCGACGACGCCGATGCTGTGGATGTGCGCGAGCGTGACGCGGCGCGCCAGCGGGTGGCGGTTGTGCCAGGCCACGACGCGCTGGCCGATCTGCGTCATCAGGGGGCTGTTCATCGCGCGACCATTCTGGGCAGAGTGGCGCGCTCGCGATCGCCGGATCAGCGGGGCGCCAGCCGGTCAGTCGCCGGGCTGGCCGGGGCCGTCAGGAGCGAGGGTCGGCCGAATCGGCAAAGAGCTTCGCGGCCGCGTCGCGCCCGGCGCGCACCGCGCCTTCGAGTGTGGCGGGGTAGGGCCCGTCGACGTAATCCCCGGCCGCGACCAGGCCGGGGGCGATGATCGCCGGCGGGCGCTGCAGCCCCGGCACGCAGCGGAAGGTGGCGCGCTTTTCGGCCACGAGTTGGCGCAGCGTGACCGTGCGGGCGCCCGGCAGAGCGGCCCGCGCCTGTGCCAGCAGGGCCTCGGCGGCCGCCTCCTGGCCCCGTTCGACCCAGGGCGCCGCGCCGCTGACGACGAAGGCGAAGCGCCCTGCCGGCCCGCCGAGCTGGCCGTGGTCGAAGGCGAACTGCGCCGGGGCGGTGGCCGACTCGGCCAATGCGACCATCGGTGCGGCCAGCCGGGCGCCGGGCGCCTCGACGTAGCCCGTGAGGATGGGTTCGTAGGCGAAGGCCGCGGCCTGCGCGGACCAGGCGGCAGCGGCCGGCCCGGGCAGATCGGCGGTGAGCCGGGCGGCCTCGCGGGCGCTGGCGGCCAGCACGACGGCGTCGAAGGGCTCGCCGTCCACCGCCCAGCCGGCGCCTGGACCCGGGGCGAGCGTCTTCACCCGCTGGCCCAGGCGCAGGTCCGCGCCCTGGCGCGCCAGCCAGGCCAGCGCCGGCTCGGGCAGCAACTCGGCCAGTGGCCGGCGGGGGATCAGCAGGTCGCTGGACCCCGCGCCGGCGAAGAGCGCGTCCTTCAGCACGCGCAGGAAGATGCGCGCACTGGCCGCCTCGGCCGGGGTGTTGAGCGCGGCGACGCACAGCGGGTCGAGCAGCTCCAGCCGCACCCGAGCGGGCAAGTGGGCGGTGAGTTGGGCGACGGTCAGCGCGGCGTCGCAGCGGAAGCGCCGGCGCAGCCAGCCCAGTGCGGCCAAGCTGAGGGCGGCGCGCTCGCGCAGGCTCCAGTGGCGCATCGACCACAGCGCGCGGGCAAAGGCGGGCAGCGGGGCGCCGGGTGGCATGCGCAGGCCGCGGCCGTCGGCATCGACCAGGGTCAGCGGCCCGCGCAGCAGCAAAGCGTCGGGGTCGGCGCCGACCTGGCGCATCAGGGCCAGCGTGGCGGTGTAGGCGCCGATCAGGATGTGCTGGCCGTTGTCGAGTCGTTCGCCGTTCGCATCGGCGGCCTGGCTGCGCGCGCGTCCCCCGGCCTGCGGCGCCATTTCGAAGAGCGTGACGGCGTGGCCGTCGGCGCAGGCCTGCACCGCGGCGGCCAGACCGGCCCAGCCGGCGCCGATCACCGCGACGCGCCGGGCCCGTCGGGCGGTCACTGGCCGCGCCAGTTGGTGCGCATCGCAATCCAGAGCTTGCGCAGCGGCGTCAGCGAGATGCGCTGGTGCAGCACCTGGTAGCCGCCGGCCTCGATCTCGCGCAGCAGGGTGCGGTAGATGTTGGCCATCATCAGGCCGGGCTTCTGGGCGCGGCGGTCGGCCTCGGGCAGCAGGGCCAGGGCCTCGTCGTAGGTCTGGTGGGCGCGCTCGACCTGGAAGCGCATCAGCGCCGAGAAGCGCTCGCTGTAGACGCGGTTGAGGATCTCGTGCGCCTTGACGTCGAAGCGCTGCAGCTCGTTGATCGGCAGGTAGATGCGCCCGCGTCGGGCGTCGTCGCCCACGTCGCGGATGATGTTGGTGAGCTGGAAGGCCAGGCCCATGCGGTGGGCGTAGGCCACCGTGGCGTCCTGCGTGCGCCCGAAGATGCTGGCGGCCACCTCGCCGACGATGCCGGCCACCAGGTGGCAGTAGCGCTGCAGGCCGATGTAATCCAGGTAGCGGCTCTGGCTGAGGTCCATCTCGCAGCCCTCGATCACCGCCAATAGGTGCCCGGCGGTGATGCCGTAGTCGGCGCAGTGCGGCATCAGCGCCTGCGTGACCGGGTGCTGCGGCGAGCCGGCAAACGCGCGCTGCACCTCGCCGCGCCACCAGGCGAGCTTGTTGGCGGCCACACTGGGGTCGCTGACCTCGTCGACCACGTCGTCCACCTCGCGGCAGAAGGCATAGAAGGCGGTGATGGCGGCACGCCGGGGCGGTGGCAGGAACAGAAAGGCGTAGTAGAAGCTCGAGCCGCTGGCGGCCGCCTTGTCCTGGACGTATTGCTGCGGAGTCATGACGGGCGCATTGTGGCAGCGCCCGGCATCACCTTGGGACCACCCGTTCCCATGAATTCACATGTGCAGCGCGCGCCAGGCCAGCAGGGCCGAGTCCCAGGGGCGCAGGCGCGGGCGCTGGCGCAGCACCGCATGGTCCAGCCCCTCGATCTTGGCGAGGATGCGCAGTCCGCCCTGCACCACCAGCCGCAGCTCCCAGCCGATGCGCCCGGGCAGGCGCAGCGCCAGCGGCGCGCCGTGGCGCATCAGGCCGCGCGCCCAGGCCACCTCCTCGGCGATCAGCGCCTTGGTGGCGGGCGTGTCCTGGCGGTTCATCAGCTGGTCGACGCCCAGGCCGTGGCGCGCGCAGTCGTCCAGCGGCAGGTACAGGCGGTCACGCGGCAGGTCGATGCTCAGGTCCTGCCAGAAGTTGATCAGCTGCAGCGCGGTGCAGATCGCGTCGGACTGGTCCAGCGAGGTGGCATCGCGCACGCCGTACAGGTGCAGCAGCAGCCGGCCGATCGGGTTGGCCGAGCGGCGACAGTAGGCCAGCACGGCGCTGCGATCGAGGTAGCGGTGCTGGCGCACGTCCTGCTCGAAGGCATCGAGCAGGTCTTCGAGCAGGCCGAGCGGCAGGTGGTGCTCGCGCAGGATGGCGCCCAGCGGCTCGAAGATGCGCGCCCAGCGCGGCGAGGGCGCCAGGCCGCGGGCGACGGCCTGCAGGTCGAAGCGGTAGGCCTCCAGCGCGGCGATGCGCTCGAGCGCGGGCATGTGGCCCTCGTCGGCCAGATCGTCGGCGGTGCGGGCGTACCAATAGATGGCCGTCACGGCCGGTCGCAGCGGGGCCGGACACAGCCAGGACGCGACGGGGAAGTTCTCGTAGTGGTCGACGCTCATGATCGGGGCGGGCCGGATTATCGGGGCCCCGATTGGGGGATTGACCCGGTTCAGGGCCGGCGAACTCCGCCGAAGTCGTGAAGCCTTCCCGAACACGTTTGACAGCGTGGGAAACTCGACCGTACATTACTGACCAGTCAGTCAGTAGCTGACTTGATGATTCTCAAGGCGGTGAACCTTCGGGGGCACCGAACGCCGGTCTCCCGGCACCCTCCCGATCCTTCCCCTGTCTCCAGCCGAGGCGCGACGCACCATGCGCATTCCTGCCCTGACCCTGAGCACGCTGGCGCTGGCCGGCGCCCTGGTGGCCTGCAGCCGCCCCGAGCCGCCCGCCGAGCCGCTGCGGGCGGTTCGCACCCAGACCGTCGGCCTGGGCAGCAGCACGGCCACGTCGGAATATGCCGGGGAGGTGCGCGCGCGCGTGGAGTCCCGCCTGGGCTTTCGCGTCGGCGGCAAGCTGCTCAAGCGCTCGGTGGAGCTGGGCGAGGCGGTGAAGGCGGGCCAGCTGCTCGCACAACTGGACGCGGCCGACCTGCAGCTCGGCCAGGAGGCCGCCCAGGCGGTGCTGCGGGCCGCGCAGGCCAACGCCGAACAGGCACGGGCGGACCTGGCACGCGCTCGGGAGCTGTTCGGCCAGAACTTCGTCGGCGCGGCGGAAGTCGAGCGGCGCGA
>DAOLLE010000356.1:0-4173 GCA_035331205.1 Burkholderiaceae bacterium | reverse complement strand
GGAGCCGGCGGCCGTCAGCGCCTGCGGCTGGCGGGCGCGGCGCAGCGCCTGCAGCGCGTAGTGGGCCAGGAAAAGCGCACCCGCCACCGCCAATGCACGCGCCAGCAGTGGGCGCTCACCCAGCGCCTGCGCCAGGCCGAGCACGCCGGCCGAGGTCAGCAGCGCATCCGACGCGGCGCAGAACAGCACCACCGCGCCGACGTGCTCGCGCCGCAGCCCCTGGCACAGCACGAAGGCGTTCTGCGCGCCGATCGCCACGATCAGCCCGAAGCACAGCGCCAGCCCCTGCACGAAGGCCGGCAGGGCGGGCGAGACGGTGGCGGCGGCGGTGGTGGCGACGGTCGGCAGGTCCTGTGCGTTCATGGCCGACAGCTTGCCTGGGGCGGCGGATGAAGCCAAACTCAATCATCTAAGGCTGCCTAAGAAAAACTTCATCGATGCTCGACTATCCTGCCCTGGCCGCGCTGGCGGTCGTTGTCCGCGAAGGCAGCTTCGAGCGTGCTGCCCAGTCGCTGCACGTCACGCCCTCGGCCGTGTCGCAGCGCATCCGCCAGCTCGAAGAGCGCATGGGCTGCGCGTTGGTGCTGCGCGAGCAGCCCTGCCGCCCGACCGAGGCCGGCCGGCGCCTGTGCCAGCACCTGGACCGCGTCGGCCTGCTCGAGCAAGAGCTGCAGGGCCTGCTGCCCGCCCTGGCCCAGGCGCCCAGCCTCATCTTCAGCCCCAAGGACGAGCTGCAGGACCGCTGGGTGCAGCGCCAGTTCGGCCACCCGGTGGCGCTGCCCCGCCACACCCTGCCGTCGCCGCAGGCCTTCCTCACCGCCTCCCTGGCCGGCATGGGCTGGGGCCTGCAGATCGAGTCCCAGGCCGCGCCCCACCTGGCCGACGGCCGCCTGGTCGATCTCCGGCCCGGCACCCCGCTGGACGTGCCGCTGTACTGGCAGCACGCCCGCGTCGCGTCCGGGCTGCTGGAGGGCCTGAGCCGGGCGATGCTGGACGCGGCGCAGCGGGTGCTGCGGCCGGCGTGAGGGGCCCCCACACCGCTGGCCGGTCACGACGGACGGTGCGCCTCAGCCCGGGCGATCCCACCTTGCTGCGGCGCGCGCGGTCTCCTTTTGTCGGCGGATGCGGTGACCGGTGTAAGGCGGCCATGGTCTACTTTGGCGATCTGGCTCGTGCCGCGCTCGCACCCACCGATGTCCCCACCACCGAAGCAGAAACGGTTGCTCTACCTCGGCTCGGCCACCGTGGCCCTCGTCGCTCTGCTGCTGGCGGCGGTGCTGGTGAACTACCTGCGCCAGCAGGCCGAACGCCAGCACACCGAGAACGTCAGGCATCTGGCGCAGTCGGTCGAGCAGACGCTGGACGGGTTGGTGGGAACGATCGACTACGTCCTGCAGGTCAGTGCCGACGAGATCGAGCACCACACCGCGTCTCACGGTGCGGACGCGGCGGGCATCAACCGCCTGCTGGCCCGTCAGCAGGAGCGCTTCCCGCACATCGATCTGCTGCGCGCCACCAACGCCCAGGGCGAGGCGATCTGGGGCCGCGGCGTCGACCCCGCCCAACGTGCCAGCCTGGCGCAGCGGGACTACTTCAAGCGGCTGCGCGACGACCCGCGGCTGGGTATGGTGATCGCCGAGCCGATCATCGGGCGCATCTCGCAGCGCTGGATCTGGCTGATGGCGCGGCGCCTCAACGCGCCGGACGGCTCCTTTGCCGGGCTGGTCTATGCCTCGATGTTCATCGATGACATCAAGAGCCAGTTCGAGCGGATCGAACTGGCGCCCGGCAGCGTCATTGCGCTGCGCGACGAGCAGATGCGGCTGGTGGCGCGCGCGGCCTTCGGCCAGACGCCGACCGTGGCGGTGGGCGACCGCAGCCACACCGAGGACCTGCAGGCGGCCCTGCGGAGCGCCCCGCGTGCGGGCGACTACGTCAGCCGCCACATGACGCCCGATGGCGTGGCGCGTCACATCGCCTACCAGCACAGCCCGCGCTACGGCTACACGATCGTGGTGGGCACACCGGTGTCGGTGGTGGCGGCGCAGTGGCACGCGCAGGCGGGGGTGGTGCTGGCCTGCCTGGCGGCCTTTCTGGGCGGGCTGTTCTTCTTCGTCACGGCCACGGCGCGGCGCTGGGACCAGGCGGTGAGTGCCGCCACGGTGGCCGAGCAGGAGCGCGACAGCGCCTTCCTCAAGGCCCTGGTGCGCAACATCCCCGAGCTGATCTGGCTGAAGGATCCGCAGGGTGTCTACCTTGCCTGCAACGCCGGGTTCGAGCGCTTCGTCAACCGGCCCGAGGCGCAGATTGTCGGTCGCACCGACTACGACCTGGTCGACCCCGAACTGGCGGGATTCTTTCGCCGCAACGATGCGACGGCGATGGCCGCCGGCAAACCGACGACGAACGAGGAATGGGTCACCTTCGGCGCCGACGGCCACCGTGCGCTGCTGCTGACCACCAAGACGCCGATGCGGCTGCCCGACGGTACGGTCGCCGGGGTGCTGGGCGTCGGCTACGACATCTCCGAGGCGCGTCGCACCGAGGAGGACCTGCGCGAGAGCCAGCAGCGGCTGCATCGCCTGAACGCCGAGCTGGAGGCGCGCATCGCCGAGCGCACCTCGGAGCTGTCGAGCGCGGTGCAGCAGCTGTCCGATACCCAGTTCGCGATGGAAAGCGTGGGCATCGGCATCAGCTGGGTGGACTGCGAGACCGGCCGCTTCACCCTGGTCAACCGCTTCATGGTCGAGTTCCTCGGCTACTCGGTCGAGCAGTTCGAGTCGATCACCGTGCCGCAGCTCGACCCGAACTTCCCGCCCGAGGCCTTCCAGGCCTTCAACGAACGCATCCGCGACGAAGGCCATCGGCAGTTCGAGACCCAGCTGCGCGCCGCCGACGGCCGGCTCGTCCCGGTGGAGATGACGGTCTACTTCGACCAGCGGGATTCGACGCGCAAGCCGCGGCTGATCGCGTTCATGACCGGCATCGCCGCACGCCAGGAGGCCCAGCGCGCGCTGCGCGAGGCCAAGGCCGCAGCCGAGGCGGCCAACCAGGCCAAGAGCGCCTTCCTGGCCAACATGTCGCACGAGATCCGCACGCCGCTCAATGCGCTGCTGGGGCTGAGCTACCTGCTGCGCAGCGAGCTGCATTCGTCCACGCAGCAGGACCGCCTCGAAAAGATGGACAGCGCGGGCCGGCACCTGCTGTCGATCCTCAACGACATCCTCGACCTGTCGAAGGTCGAGGCCGGTCGGCTGCAGCTCGAAACCAGCAACTTCCACCTGTCGGCGGTGCTGGACCACGTGTACTCGCTGGTGCGCGATTCGGCCTCTGCCAAGGGCCTGACGATCGAGGTGGACCCGGACGGCGTGCCGCACTGGCTGCGTGGTGACCCGACCCGGCTGCGTCAGACGCTGCTGAACTTCGCCGGCAACGCGGTGAAGTTCACCGAGCGGGGCCGCATCGTGCTGCGTGCCATCCTGCTCGAGGAGGCCGGCAGCGACCTGCTGGTGCGCTTCGAGGTGCAGGACACCGGCATCGGGCTCAGCGCCGAGCAGCAGACACGCCTGTTTCGCCCATTCATGCAGGCCGACAGCTCGACCTCGCGCCGCTTCGGTGGCACCGGCCTGGGCCTGGCGCTGAGCAAGCGCCTGATCGAGCTGATGAACGGCCAGATCGGTGTCGACAGCGTCGAGGGCCGGGGCAGCACCTTCTGGTTCACCCTGCCGCTGCAGCGTGGGCATGGACCGATGCCCGACGTCGGTGCCGGTGCCAGTGGTGTGCCCGCGGCGCCGCCGGCCGAACAGCTGCTGCGGCGACAGCACCGCGGCGCGCGCGTGCTGCTGGCCGAGGACAACGCCATCAACGTCGAGGTGGTGCAGGAGATGCTGCACGCCGTGGGCCTGGCGGTGGTGGTCGCCGAAAACGGCCGCGCCGCGGTGCAGTGCGCGGCCAGCGGTGGTTTCGACCTGATCCTGATGGACATGCAAATGCCGGAGATGGACGGGCTGGAGGCCACCCGCCGCATCCGCGAGATGCCGGCCCATGCCGCCACCCCGATCGTCGCCCTGAGCACGTACTCGCTCGTGGTGCTCACCCCGTACCTCGTCGACGCGTTCGATGCCGTCCCGGCCGAGGCCGTCGACGCGGCGACGGGGCTCGGGTACACCCGGC
>DAOLLE010000355.1:0-4177 GCA_035331205.1 Burkholderiaceae bacterium | reverse complement strand
CCGGAGCTGGGCCTGGCCGTGGTGCGGACGTCGCAGCTCGTGGCCGAGCGGCTGGCCGCCTGGGGCTACGAGGTGCACCGGGGCCTGGCGACCACCGGGGTGGTCGGCACGCTGCGTCGCGGCAGGGGCACGAAACGGTTGGGCCTGCGCGCGGACATGGATGCGTTGCCGATCCACGAAGGCAGCGGCAAGCCTTGGTCGAGCGTGCACGCGGGGGTGATGCACGCCTGCGGCCACGATGGCCACACCGCGATGCTGCTGGCCGCGGCGCAGCATCTGGCCGGGCAGGGGTGTTTCGACGGCACGCTGCACCTGATCTTCCAGCCGGCCGAAGAGCACCCCGGCGGCGCGAAGCTGATGATCGAGCAGGGCCTGTTCGAGCACTTCCCCTGCGACGCGGTGTTCGCGATGCACAACATGCCCGGCACGCCGCAGGGCCACTTCGTGCTGCGCGACGGGCCGGCGATGGCCTCCTCCGACGACGTGACCATCACCCTGCACGGCGTAGGCGGCCACGGCGCGATGCCGCACCGCGCCACCGACCCGGTGGTGGCTGCGGCCAGCATCGTGATGGCGCTGCAGACCATCGTGTCGCGCAACGTCGACCCGCAGCAGGCGGCGGTGGTCACCGTCGGCGCTCTGCAGGCCGGCCGCGCCAACAACGTGATCCCGGAGCAGGCAAAGCTGGAACTCAGCGTGCGTTCGCTCGACCCCGCCGTGCGGGACCTGCTGCAGCAGCGCATCACCGCGCTGGTGACGGCCCAGGCCGAGAGCTACGGCGTGCGCGCCGAGGTGATCTATCGACGCGACTACCCGGTGCTGGTGAACCACCGCGCCGAGACCGACCTGGCGCGTGCCGTGGCGCTGGAGCTGGTCGGCCCCGACCGGGTGACGCTGCAGGGCCCGGCGCTCGTGGGCAGCGAGGACTTCGCGGTGATGCTGGAGCACTGCCCCGGCAGCTACCTGCTGATCGGCAACGGTGCCGAAGGCCACCCCGGCCAGAGCGCCTGCATGGTCCACCACCCCGGCTACGACTTCGACGACCGCAACCTGCCCATCGGCGCCGCCTTCTGGGTGCGGCTGGCCGAGCGCTTCCTGGCCAGCCATGCGGCCGGCTGAACGAGGAGACCCCCCATGACTCAGCAACCCTGGCGCCTCGGTGCCGCCGAACTCGCCGCGGCGATCCGCGACCGCCGCCTGAGCGCCCGCGAGGCCACCGACAGCGTGCTGGCGCGCATCGAGGCGGTCAACCCGCAGCTCAACGCGCTGGCCACCGTGCTGGCCGATGATGCCCGCGCCGCCGCTGATGCCGCCGACACCGCCCAGGCCCGTGGCGAGCCGCTCGGACCGCTGCATGGCGTGCCGGTGACGATCAAGGTCAATGTCGACGTGGCCGGGCAGCCGACCACCGATGGTGTGGCCGCGTTCAGGGACAACCTGGCCGCCGAGGACTCGCCGCTGGTGCGCTCGCTGCGCGAGGCCGGCGCGATCATCGTGGGCCGCAACAATGCGCCGGCCTTGTCGCTGCGCTGGTTCACCGACAACAGCTTCCACGGCCGCACGCTCAACCCCTTCGATGCCCAGGTCACGCCCGGCGGCTCCAGCGGTGGCGCCGCCGCTGCGGTGGCCACTGGCCTGGGGGCCATCGGCCACGGCAACGACTACGGCGGCTCGATCCGCTACCCGGCCTGGGCCTGCGGCGTGGTGGGTCTGCGCACGACCGTGGGACGCATCCCCTCCTTCAAGGCCAGTGCGCCCAACCGCATCGTCACCAATCAGCTGATGTCGGTGCAGGGCCCGCTGACGCGCAGCGTGCGCGATGCCCGCCTGGCGCTTCAGGTGATGGCACAGGGCACGCCGCTGGACCCGCAGTGGGTGCCCGCACCGCTGGAGCAGCCCGACGCCAGGCAGCCCGGCCGGGTCGCGCTGTTCACCGGCTGGCAGGGCTCGCGCGTCGATCGCAGCGTCGTCGAGGCCTGCGAGCAGGCCGCGCGCTGGCTGGAGGCCGCCGGCTACACGGTGGAGGAGGCCGAGCCGCCGCACTTCGCCGAGGTGGCGGCGATGCAGATCCAACTCGTGATGAACGACATGCGTCGCGGCGGCGCGGCATTCATGCGCGAGCATGGCGACGATGCGCTGCGCAACGCGCTCGATCTCTACCTCAGCGTCACACCGCAGTGGGATCGCGACCAGGTGCTGGAGGCGCTGACCCGGCGCTTCAGCATCGCCCGCGATTGGGCGGTGTTCCTGGAGCGCTACCCGATCCTGCTGATGCCGAACTCCTGGGAGCGCCCGCTGCCGATCGACGACGACCAGCATTCGGCCGAGCGGGTGGGGCAGATCCTGCTGGCGCAGTCCCCACTGCTGTCCACCGCGGTGCTCGGCCTGCCGGGGCTGTCGGTGCCGACGGGCTTGGCGCAGGGCCTGCCCACAGGCGTTCAGCTGGTGGCGAACAAGTTCCGCGAGGATCGCCTGCTGGCGGCCGGCGAGGTGATCGAGCGCGCCGCCGGCTGGGACGTGCTGGCGCAGCTGCCGGCGCGTTGGGCCTGAGCATTTCGAATGCGGCGCACGCCCGCGCGATACTGATCGGGCCGACGCCCGCCTGCCCGGGCCGGTCCCACCATGAAACTCGACGACACCGACCGTGAACTGCTGACGCTGCTGCGCCGCGACGCCCGGCTGAGTGTGCAGACGCTGGCCAGCAAGCTCGGGGTCTCGCGTGGCACCGTCAGCAACCGCATGCGGCGGCTGGAGGACGAGGGCGTGATCGCCGGCTACACCCTGCAGCTGCGCCCGGAGAACGAACCCGCCTGGATCCGCGCCTGGATGGGCGTGCTGGTGGAGGGCAATCAGACCCGCGCGGTCGTCGCCGCCCTGCTGGGCGAGCCGGGGATCTGCGGCCTGCACGACACCAACGGCCGCTGGGACCTGCTGGCCGAGCTGCGCGCCGAGAACATGGCCGAACTGTCTCGCGTGCTGGAGCGGGTGCGGCTGATCAAGGGCATCGCCAACACCGAGACCAGCATCCTGCTCAGCTCGTTCCTTTGAACGCCGGCCAGGCCGGCATTCGGCCCGCCATTCAGGCAGGGACTGCGGCCGGCGTGGCCGCGAGGGCCTGGGCCACGACGGGCTCCATCGGCGGCTCGCGCCGCAGCAGGCCGAACAGGTTCTTCGGGTCGGCCGGCGTGGCCACCAGGTCGATCTCCCGGCCCAGGCCCAGCCGCCGGGCCGCTTCGTGCAGGACCGCCAGCGCGCTGTAGTCCTCCAGCGCAAAGCCCACCGAATCGAACACCGTCACCTCCTCGGCACTGCGCCGGCCTTCGGCCTCGCCCGCCAGCACCCGCCAGAGCTCGGTGACCGGGAAGTCGGCCGGCATCTGCTGCAGGTCGCCCTCGATGCGCGTCTGGGGCTCGTACTCGACGAAGACGCGGCCGCGCTCCAAGACCTGTGGGTGCAGCTCGGTCTTGCCCGGGCAGTCCCCACCCACCGCATTCAGGTGCATGCCGGGCGCCAGCATCTGTGGCGTCACGATGGTGGCGCACTGCTTGTCGGCGGTCACGGTGGTGACGATGTCGGCCGATTGCAGCGCCTCGGCGGTGCTGCGGCACAGGGTGATGTCCAGCCCCTGGCCGGCCAGGTTGACCGCCAGCTTGGCGGTCGCTGCCGGGTCGACATCGAACAGACGCAGGGCGCGGATACCCAGCGCATCGCGCAGCGCCAGCGCCTGGAACTCGCTTTGCGCGCCATTGCCGATCAGTGCCATCGTGCGGGAATCGGGCCGGGCCAGGGCCCGGGCGGCCACCGCCGACATCGCCGCGGTGCGGATGGCGGTGACCAAGGTCAGCTCGCTGATCAGCCGCGGCGCGCCGGTGGCCACATCGGCCAGCACGCCGAAGGCCATCACCGTGGGCAGCCCGGCGCGGGTGTTGATCGGATGGCCGTTGACGTACTTGAAGGCGAAGTGATCGGCGTCGGCAATGGGCATCAGCTCGATGACGCCATCGCGGGAATGGCAGGCCACCCGGGCACTCTTGTCGAAGTCGGCCCAGCGCAGAAAGTCGCGCTCGATGCGCGCAGCCACCTGCGCGATGCAGCGGCTCAGCCCGACTCGGCGCACCCACTCGACGACGTCGTCGGTACCGAGGTGGCGAGTGCTGCTGCCAGCGTCGCCGGCCAG
>DAOLLE010000354.1:0-4191 GCA_035331205.1 Burkholderiaceae bacterium | reverse complement strand
GTGCGGCTGGAGGACGACGTGTTCTGCGGCCCGAGCATGGTCTTCACCAACGTCTACAACCCCCGCGCCGCGGTGGCGCGCAAGGCCGAATACAAGCCCACGGTGATCCGCCAGGGCGCCACGCTGGGGGCCAACTGCACCATCGTCTGCGGCACCACGGTGGGCCGCTACGCCTTCATCGGCGCGGGCTCGGTGGTCAACCGCGACGTGCCGGACTACGCGCTGATGGTCGGCGTGCCGGCCCGGCGCATCGGCTGGATGAGCGAGCACGGCGAGCGCCTGGAGCTGCCCGCCCGCGGCGGCGAGGGCGTCGCCACCTGCCCGGCCACAGGGCAGAAGTACCGGCTGCAGGGCCAGGTGGTCAAGCGCATCGACTGATTCCTGCCGTTGGGCTGCTGCATTCCGGAGGCTGTACGTGTATATCGACAAAGTCCGCTTGACCAATATCCGTGGATTTAAGGAGTTGGAATTCAGCTTCGGGCGCGCTGATGGCAGCTATGCTGGGTGGACAGTCTTTACTGGAGACAACGGGGCAGGCAAGAGCACCCTTCTGAAGGCAATTGCAATTGCGCTAACGGGGGCTGATACTGCGCGTGCATTGCAACCTAGTTTTCATCGCTGGATTTCACATGGCGAAAGTCATGCAGTAATTGAGTTGGAGGTCGCTCAGTCGACAAGCGATGATGCTTACGTCGAGGGGGGGCGGACACCCGTCAGTGGAAAATTTCCTGTTTGCCTTTCGCTTATCGCAGGTACAAAGGATCCGGTGCTCACGTCCCAGAAACCACCGAGTAAAACGAGTGTAAAAACTTATCAAACTCCACAGCGAACTATTTGGTCAACCGAATCGAATGGTTGGTTCTCCTGTGGTTATGGCCCGTTTAGACGTGTCTTTGGTGCATCCCCTGAAGCCATGCGACAAATGGTTGCACCGGCCACAGAGCGGTTTGTAACTATGTTCCAGGAGGCAGCCTCCCTTGCAGAGGTTGATCAGTGGCTCAGAAATCTGAGTCACAAGAAGCTTGAGAACAAGCCGATGGAGAAGCAGCAACTGGAGCAGCTGCTTGAAATTCTTGGGGATGAGCTGCTGCCAAACTTGATTACGATTGATAGAGTCGATTCTGATGGTCTATGGTTAAAGGATCGGCACGGTGTCGAGTTGGCATGGGGTGAGATGAGTGATGGCTATCGCGCTGCACTTGCGCTTTTGGCTGACATTCTGCGCCACCTCATTAGTGCGTATGGCATCGAAGGGCTTACTGCAAGAGGAACCGATGGCGTGCTGAGAGTTGTGCGCAGCGGTGTGGTTCTTATAGACGAAATCGACGCACACTTGCATCCAGAATGGCAGCGTGAAATTGGATTCTGGCTGAAGAAGCATTTCCCTAAAATCCAGTTTCTCGTTACTAGCCACAGCCCCCTGATTTGCCAGGCGGCCGACCCGAATGGCTTATTCGTGCTACCTGAGCCTGGTAGCGATGTGCCAGCGCGGGCGCTGACGCCGGAAGAGTATCGTGAGGTGATTTCATCCCGACCCGATACGATTCTCAGATCTGCTGCATTTGGTTTGCCGAACACCCGTTCCGACAAGGCGGTCGAGGCCCGTGCTGGATATGCAAGGCTCAAGGCCAAAGAGCGCGCAGGAGCCAAATTGTCCCGCGACGAGTTGGAGCAACTCGGGCAGCTCAGTTTGTTCGTCAACCCTGCCGAAGAGCCCTGACCATGAGGCGAATCGAGCGGGCGACTTTGCCTGTCGTGGCGCAACGCTACTTGGATGGACGCCAATCACGGCTGGATGCTGATGTGGCGGCGGGGCATGCGGATGTCGAGCGGTCTTGGAAGGATGCACGCAAGACTAAGTCCGTCGGGGGCGATGAGCGCAGCGTACTGAGCACGCTGCGGCAGATGTCCGGCACGCGGCACCGTTGCATGTATTGTCTAGATTCGCATGGTTGCGATATCGAACACTTTCGCCCGAAGGCGGTGTACCCGGAGCGGGCCTTCCGATGGTCCAACCTGCTGTTGTGTTGCACCGAATGTGGACGATTCAAAGGGGATCGGTTTCCCGTGAGTGGTGCCGATCCATTGCTGATCGATCCGAGTGCGGAAGATCCCTGGGTCTATTTGGACTTCGATCCGGACACCGGCAACATCGGCCCCCGTTTTGATGTCGCGAGCGGAGACTGGTCCGTAAAGGGGCGCCGCACGGTCGATACTCTGCGGCTCGATCGGCGAGAGGCGTTGTCGCAGGGGCATCTTGTCACCTTCCGACGACTGGCTGAAGTGGTTCACCAAGAGCTTGCCCGCCAGCCGGCACCGTTGCTGGAATCGCTGCTTCGAGATCTGCGCGCCGCTGATGACCACGGTTTGCTGCCGTGGTGTTTCGGTCCAGCGGGGCGGGCTGTGGAACCTTTTCAGTCCCTGTGCAACCGCTTTCCGGACCTCTGGGCGCAATGTGCCGCCCACTCTGCCTGAAAACCCATCATGCAATTCATCGACCTCAAGGCCCAGTACGTCGCGCTCAAGCCGCAGATCGACGCGGGCATCCAGCGCGTGCTCGACCACGGCCAGTACATCATGGGCCCGGAGGTCAAGCAGCTCGAAGAGCGGCTGGCCGCGCGCACCGGCGTGGCGCACTGCGTCACCGTCTCCAGCGGCACCGAGGCGCTGCTGATTTCGCTGATGGCGCTGGGCATCGGGCCCGGCGACGAGGTGATCACCACGCCCTTCACCTTCGCGGCCACCGCCGAGGTGATCGTGCTGGTCGGCGCGCGCCCGGTATTCGTGGACATCGAGCCGGACAGCTGCAACCTCGATGCGACGTTGATCGAGGCGGCCATCACGCCGCGGACCCGGGCGATCATGCCGGTGAGCCTGTATGGCCAGGTGGCCGACATGGCGCAGATCAACGCGGTGGCGGCGAAGCACGGCCTGCCGGTGATCGAGGACGCGGCGCAGAGCTTCGGCTCCCGGTACCAGGGCCGCGAGAGCTGCGGCCTGTCCACCTTCGGCTGCACCAGCTTCTTCCCGAGCAAGCCGCTGGGCTGCTACGGCGACGGCGGCGCGCTGTTCACCGACGATGCGGCGCTGGCCCAGGCCGCGCGCGAGATCCGCGTGCACGGCCAGAGCGCGCGCTACACCCACACCCGTGTGGGCGTGGGTGGGCGCATGGACACGCTGCAGTGCGCGGTGGTGCTGGCCAAGCTGGAGCGCTTCGACTGGGAGCTGCAGCGCCGCCGTGAGATCGGGGAGCGCTACGGCCGCCTGCTCGCGCCGCTGCAGGCGCGCGGCCTCGGCCTGTTGGCCGTGCGGCCGGACCGCGACTGCGTCTGGGCCCAGTACACCGTTTTCGTGCCGCAGCGCGAGCGCGTGCAGGCGGCGCTGCAGGCGGCGGGCGTGCCCACCGCGATCCACTACCCCAAGCCGGCGCACCACCAGGGCGCCTACGCGGCCTACGCCCCGGCCGACGCCTGCCCGGCGAGCATCGCCGCCGCGCAGCGGGTGATGAGCCTGCCGATGAGCGCCGACCTGAGCGACGCGGATCAGGACCGCGTCGTCGCGGCGCTGGCCGACGCGCTGGCGGCGCTCTGAACCGCGCTTTGGCCCTGGACGCCGAGCGGAGGCCCGCGTGACGGCCACCGCCGGTCGGGGCCTGCTCCAGGCCACGCTGACGTTGCTGGCCGGGGGCGCCTTTGCGCAGGCGCTGCCGCTGCTGCTCGGCCCGCTGCTGACGCGGCTGTACACGCCCGAGGACTACGGCGCCTACCAGCTCTTCGCCGCGGTGGCGATCAACCTCGCGGTGGTGGCCTGTGCGCGCTACGAGTTCGCGCTGCCGCTGGCGCAGGACGAGGGCGAGGCCCGCGCGCTGTGGCGGCTGTGCCGGCGCATCCTCGCGGGCGTCAGTGTGCTGGCGCTGGCGGGCGGCGTCGGCTGGGCGCTGGTCGCCGGCCACGGCTGGGCGCTCTGGCTGGGCCCGGCGGTGGCGGTGGGCGGTGCGCTGTCGCTGGTCAGTCTGGCGGCCACGCGCGCGCAGCACTTTCGCGCGCTGGCGGCGGCCCGGGTGATCCAGTACAGCGGCGCGAGCCTGGCCCAGGTGGCCGCGGGCTTCATCCACCTCGGCGCGCAGGGGCTGATCCTGGCGCCGGTGCTGGCGCAGGCGGGCGCCGCCTGGCTGCTCGGGCGCGGCGCCAC
>DAOLLE010000353.1:0-4195 GCA_035331205.1 Burkholderiaceae bacterium | reverse complement strand
GTGCAAATGCCTTGCGGTCCGGGTAGGAGCGAAAGGTCGGCGTGTCGCGCAACTGGTCCAGCCAGTTGGCGTAACGTTCGGGGGCTTCATCCGGATGATGGCGTCGCAATCCCAATCCTTCGAGATTAACCAGCCGCGCAATGCGTTCTGGCCGAATGCCGGCGTAGATGCATGCCGCATTGCCCCCCAGGCTGTGTCCGACCAACAGTGCAGGCATGCCGATCGTGCTCTGCATCCAGTGCACCGCCGCCACAATGTCCGCCACGCTGGACGAAAAGCCACCGCGCCCGAAGTCGCCTTCGCTCTCGCCCAGACCGGTGAAATCAAAGCGCAGCGTGGCGATGCCCTGCTGAGCCAGCGCCCGGCTGATGCGGGTCGCGGCGAGAGAGTTCTTTCCGCAGGTAAAGCAGTGGGCAAACACCGCCAGGGCTTGTAACGGTGCATGGTCCGGGCGTTCCAAGACACCCACCAGCAGACCCTGGCTGCTGCCAGCGAAGCCTACCTTTTCGCTGCTCATGCTTTCTCCAGTGCCAGGGCGTTGATGCAGTAGCGCAGACCGCTGGGCTTGGGTCCGTCGGGAAACACGTGACCCAGGTGGGCGTCGCAGACGTTGCACGTCGTCTCCACCCGCACCATGCCGTGGCTGTTGTCTCCGTGATAGCCCACCAGACCCGGGGCAATGGCCTGCGTGAAGCTGGGCCAGCCGCTGCGGCTGTCATATTTGGTCGACGCATCGAATAGTTCAGTGCCGCAGCACACGCACCGGTAGATCCCGGGCGAAAACAGCGTACACATCGAGGAGCTGTGCGCCCGTTCGGTGCCCTTGAGCCGCGTGATTCGGAACTGCTCGGGCGTCAGCTGTTGGGCCCACTCGGCTTCGCTGCGCTCAACTCGGCGCGGTGGCGTCGGGTTGCCCGTTTCCACCAGTTGAATCACTCCTTTCCAAGTCAACATGTCGGGCCCAGGCTCCGGTGCCGCCGGTTCGTTTTCCAGCCGCTTGAGAAAGGTGACGAGCTTGTCGGCGTCGATTCGGAAATGGTTGTAGACCACTCTGCCATCGGGATCGATCAGGATGAACCAGGGTGTGCCGCCGTTGCGGTAGCGGCGCATCAGCTCCGAACCCGCGCCGTCCTGTTCGTCACCGGCGTCGTGCCCGAAGGGAATGCCCAGCGCGTAGCGGGAGTGATTGGCCAGCATGCGCTCCCAGGTGTTCGAACCGAAGTCCTCGAACACGGTCTGGACTGCGGCGAACCCGACGAAGTCGCTCCCCCGAAACGCGTCGACCACCCGGGCAAGCGCCGGAAAGCCGGTCGCATGGCACCCCGGGCAGGCGTCCTGAAAACAGAAGATGAGCTTGAACCGGCCGGGCATGCGGTCCAGGTCGAAGTGTTCCAGCGCCTGGCCCGACGCGTCCACCCACCGGGTCACACCCAGGGGAGCGGCCGCTTCGCCAAGGACACCGGGTTCCTGTTTCGTTGTGGTCATGCGAAGTCTCCTTTCAGAAATCGTTGGGTACCCCAATCAGGTGCCGCAGAAGGTGCGGTGGGCTGCGGCCACTTCGGGCGAGGCCGGCAGCGTGAATGGCCGCGCGGACTCCACCGTCTCGTACGGCCGCCCCAGCACCGCCAGCAGGCGCTCGAACGGACCGAGGTCGGCCTCGTCCACGGCACTCGACAGCGCCGCCTCCACCTGGTGATTGCGCGGGATCACGAAGGGATTGACCGACCACGCCGTTGCGGCGCAGTCCTGCAAGGTCCTTCCCTCCCGGGCCATGCGCTGGCGCCAGCGCGCCAGCCAGTCCGAGAGCGCCGGGCGCTCCCGTCCGAACAGGTCGTGCAGTGCGGCATCCGGCCCCGTGATGGCGTCGGACAGGAGGCGGAACGCCAGCGTGAAGTCCACCTTTTCCCGCTGCAGCAGCTGCAGGAAGTCGTCCGCCAGGGCGCGGTCGTCCGGCTCTTCAGCGGCCAAGCCCAGCTTGGCGCGCAGCTGCCCGGTCCAATGCCGGTCAAAGCGCACGGCAAACCCGGCCACCACCTGTTCCACCCGTTCCACGACGTCGATATCGCGGGCGTCCAGAACCGGCAGCAACGCTTCGGCCAGACGGGCCAGGTTCCATTGCGCCATGGCCGGCTGCTGGCCGTAGGCATATCGCCCCTGACGGTCGATCGAGCTGAACACCGTGGCCGGATCGAAACCCTCCATGAACGCACACGGACCATAGTCGATGGTCTCGCCCGAAATGCTCATGTTGTCGGTGTTCATCACCCCGTGGATGAAGCCCACGCCCATCCAGCGTGCAATCAGCTGCGCCTGCCGCTCACAGACGGCCTCCAGCATCGGAATGGGCTTGTCGGAAAGCTTGGCGAGGGCGGGGTCATGCCGCGCCACGGCATAGTCGAGCAGCCGCCGAAGCATCACCTCCTCCTCCCGCGCCGCGAAGAACTCAAAAGTGCCCACCCGCAAGTGGCTGGCCGCCACGCGCACCAAGATCGCCCCGGGGGGCGAGCCCTCGCGGTTCACCCGCTCACCGGTCCGGATCACCGCCAGCGCACGCGTCGTGGGAATGCCCAACGCGTGCATGGCCTCGCCCATGAGGTACTCGCGCAGCGCCGGGCCCAGTGCCGCCTTGCCATCGCCACGGCGCGAAAACGGCGTACGGCCCGACCCCTTGAGGGCCAGGTCCCGACGCTGTCCTGCCGTGTCGATGAGTTCCCCGAGCAGCAAGGCGCGGCCATCCCCCAAGTGTGGCGAGAACTGGCCGAACTGGTGTCCCGCGTAGGCCTGCGCCAGCGGCGCCGCCTCAGCCGGCATTTCCACGCCGGACAGCCACGCCAGACCGGTCGCAGACTTCAGCGTCGCCGGCTCCAGCCCCAGCTCCAGCGCCAGGGCGTCGTTGAACTGCACCCAGGCCGGGGCCGGGGACGGCTCGGGCTTCCAAGGCACATAGAACCCCTGCATGTCCCGGAAGAAGCTGTTGTCAAACGGCAGCCGAAACGCCGGGCCCGTCCCCGGCGTCTTCGGCTCCGACACGGCCTTTGGTGTGGACGCACGCATGACTTCAGGCCGCCTTGAGACCATCGTTCGAAGCGCCGAACGCCCCGATCAGCTGCCGCTCGTCGAGCTCGAAGTCGCTGTAGAGCACCTCGTCCAGCGGATCGATCACCAAAAACCACGGCGTGCCGCGCGTCCCGTAGTCCGCCATGAGCGACGACGCGCGTCCGATCGCAGGGTCGTGTCCGAACGGAATGTTCAAGCCGTAGCGCAACTGCGTCTCGCGCAGGCGCTCGAAGGTGTTGGACTCGGCGCCCTCGAACACGGTCTGCACCGCGGCAAACGCGAAGCCGCGATCGCCCAACGCCTTGATCAGCTTCTGCAGGGTCGGAAAGCCATGGCTGTGGCAGCCCGGACACCAGTGCTGGAAGCAGAAGATCACTTTGAACCCGTCGCCCAGATCGGACAGCTTCAGCGGTGCCATGCTGCGCCCTTCGCCGTCGATCCACCACGGCACCCGCAGCTCGGGCGCCTGTTGAATGCACCGGGATTGCATCACCATCTCCTCAGGAAAAAAACAGACACACCGGGTCGGCCCGCCCACTGGCGCGCCGACCCCCACCGTTCTTGAGCGTTGGCCGTCAGCCGATCTCGCGTCGCGGCAGCTTCCAGCCCGCACGGGGGTAGTGGCAGGTGTAGCCGTTGGGGTGCTTGACCAGGTAGTCCTGATGCTCGGGCTCGGCCTCCCAGAACGGCCCCGCGGGCGCGAGCTCGGTGACCACCTTGCCCGGCCACAAACCCGAGGCATTCACATCGGCAATGGTCTGCTGCGCCGTGGCCAGCTGCTCGTCCGAGGTGTAGAAAATGGCCGACCGGTAGGAACTGCCGCGGTCATTGCCCTGGCGCCCCGGGGTGCTCGGATCGTGGATCTGGAAGAAGAACTCCAGCAGGTCGCGAAAGCTCGTCTGCGTGGGGTCGAACTCCACCTCCAACGCCTCGGCGTGGGTGCCGTGGTTGCGGTAGGTGGCGTTGGGCACATCGCCGCCGCTGTAGCCCACACGGGTGCGCAACACGCCAGGCAGCTTGCGCACCAGGTCCTGCATGCCCCAGAAACAACCGCCGGCCAGGACTGCTTTTTCGCTCGGGTTCATCGTGATCTCCTTCAAAGTTCTGCCTCAAGGCATTGAACCTGAAGTCGGGTCCG
>DAOLLE010000352.1:0-4195 GCA_035331205.1 Burkholderiaceae bacterium | reverse complement strand
GGATGCGGTGCACCGCCTTCTGCACCTCGGCGTCGAAATCCTGCACGCCGAAGGACAGTCGATTGAAACCCAGCTCGGCGAGGTGCGCCAGCCGCTCGTGCGTCACGGTGCGTGGGTCGATCTCGATCGAGTACTCGCCACGCGGCAGCATCTGCACCCGGCTGCGCAGCGTGGCCATCAGGCCCGACAGCTCGGCATCACTCAGGAAGGTGGGCGTGCCGCCGCCGAAGTGCAGCTGCGACACCGGCTGGTCGCGCCCGATGACGTCGGTCACCAGGTCCAGCTCGTGTGTCAGAGCCTCCAGGTAGGCCTGGGCGCGACCATGGTCCTTGGTGACGATCTTGTTGCAGGCGCAGTAGTAGCAGACCGACTCGCAGAACGGCACGTGCAGGTACAGCGACAACGGCCCCCCCGACACCCCACCCGAGGCGCGCTGGGTGAGCGCTTGCACATACTCATTGGGCCCGAAGGCCTCGACGAAGCGGTCCGCCGTCGGGTACGAGGTGTAGCGCGGTCCGGGAACGTCCATGCGGCGCAGCAACTCGTCGCTGAGCACCGGTGTCTTGTCATCCTGGGCGGCCACGTTCGACCCCCCCATGGCTGCAGCCGAGGTTATTTCATCCATTTGCGCACTGTGCCCTGCATCGCCGGCGTCATATTGATATACCTCAATTCTCTGTTTCGGCTCGTCACTTTCCAGACGCCGCGAGCCCGCCGCCCGGACCGCCCCGACTTGGCCGGCCAACTTGCTGGGTCGCCGTCATGGGGTGCGATAATGTCTGATATGACGCAAGAAACCGCTCCGCCGTCCCGGCTCGAGGCCTTGAAGGTCGCCTGCTCGGCCTGCAATCTGCGAGAGCTGTGCCTGCCCGTGGGTCTGTCGGACGACGAAATGCTGTCGCTCGACGACATGGTGAGCACGCGCCGCAGCGTCAAGCGGGGTGAGACGCTGTTTCATGCTGGCGATCCCTTTGCCGCGCTGTACGCTGTGCGAACCGGCTTCTTCAAGACGGTGGTGTCGGCTTCCGACGGGCGTGAGCAGGTCACTGGCTTCCAGATGGCTGGCGAGCTGATCGGGCTGGACGGCATCAGCACCGACCGCCACAGCTGCGACGCGGTGGCGCTGGAAGACTCACAGGTCTGCATGATCCCCTACGGACAGCTGGAGTCGCTGTCACGCGAATTCACGCTGCTGCAGCACCAGTTCCACAAAATCATGAGCCGCGAGATCGTGCGCGACCACGGCGTGATGCTGCTGCTGGGCAGCATGCGCGCCGAAGAGCGCCTGGCCGCCTTCCTGCTCAACCTCACCCAGCGCCTGCAGGCCCGTGGCTTCTCGGCCTCCGCTCTGGTGCTGCGCATGACGCGCGAAGAGATCGGCAGCTACCTCGGCCTGAAGCTCGAAACCGTGAGCCGCACCTTCTCGAAGTTCCAGGACGAAGGCATCCTGGAAGTCAAGCAGCGCGACATTCGCATCATCGAGCAGTCGGCGCTGCAGCGCGTGGTCAACGGCACGACCGGCTGATCTGGCCGTCGCTGCGGGCGCCCCGCCACGCGAGGGTGACGCGAGCTCAATGAACGAAGCCCCGCCATGGCGGGGCTTCGTTCATTGCTGAGCACCATGCGGCCACTGCGCTCCGGCCACGCCCGCAGCCGTTGCCGTTACTTCGCCCCGACGCCGCCGGTCGCCGCGTGATTGCGCGCCTGCAACGCGGGCAGGTGCGCCGCGTCGGACGCCTTGACCTGCACCGGCTCGGAACCAGCTGGATTTCTCAGCACTTCATCGGGGTGCGACACGACGATGTACAGCGTCACGAAGGAGGCGATCACCACGGCCAGCGGGCCCCCAATAACCAGCCAGAGCATCTTGATGCGCCACCAGGGCTGCTGCACCACACCCGTCGACTTGCCCTGCGTCATGCTATTTCCTTGTGCATCGCGAAAAAGGAAAAAACTCCCCCAACCGACGGCAGAGGGAGTTCTTCGGCCAGTCCGGGTTCAGTCCCGGACTGTGACACGGATCACTGAGCCGTGGCCATGGCCGTCTTGTTGGCCGGCTTGTGCGACAGGCCCCACACGTAAGCAGCCAGCACGCGGATCTGGTCCGCGGTCAGGCGCGTGGCGTGCTGCGGCATCACGTTGGTCTTGCCGTTGGTGATCATGCCAACGATCATCGCCTCGGAGCCCCAGCCGTGCAGCCAGACCTTGTCGGTCAGGTTCGGAGCGCCGACGGCCGGGTTGCCCTTGCCGTCCGCACCGTGGCAGGCCGCGCAGGCACCGAACTTCGACTTGCCGAGCTGAGCGGCCACTTCGTTGTGCGGCGCGCCGGACAGGCTGAGCACGTAGTTGGCCACGTTCTTGACATCGTCGGCAGAACCGACCGCGGCAGCCATCGGAGGCATCATGCCCTGACGACCTTCGGTGATGGTCTTGATGATGTAGTCGTGGCTGCCGTCGCCACCCAGCCAGTCACCGTCGGTGAGGTTGGGGAAGCTCTTCGAGCCCTTGGCGTCGGCGCCGTGGCAGCCCGCACAGTTGTTGACGAAGATGCGCTCGCCGATGCCCATGGCCTGGCTGTCGGCGGCCAGCGCCTCGACCGGCATGCTGGCGAACTTGGCGTACACCGGCTTCATCGTCTCGGCGGCCTTGGCCTGCTCGGCCTGCCACTGATTGCGGCTGGTCCACTTCAGCGTGCCCTCGTTGGTGCCCAGGCCCGGATACAGCGCCAAGTACAGCACCGCGAACACGATGGTGATGACGAACAGGCCCATCCACCAGCGCGGCAGCGGGTTGTTCAGCTCCTGCAACGTCTGATCCCAGACGTGGCCGGTGGTGTTGTCGTCGGCCATCGGGCGGCGCTTGGCGGCCACGACCAGGACGAAGACGCAGAACGCGATCGAGGCAATGACGATGCCCGAGACGTAGAGCGCCCATCCGCTCGAAATGAAGTCACTCATGCGTGCCTCCGGAATGAGTTGACGACGCCCCCTCGCCCTCGAAGGGCAGCTGGGCGGCATCGTTGAAGTTCTTGAGGTTCTTGCGGGCAAATGCCCAAGCCAAGATGCCGAGGAAGATGGCGAAAGACGCCACGGTGAACAGACTGCGCAGATCGTTGAGATCCATCACAGTCTCCCCGTCACTTCCCGTGGGTGCCGAGCACCTGCAGGTAAGCGATCACGGCGTCCAGCTCGGTCTTGCCCTTCACCTCATCGGCCGCCTTGGCGATCTCTGCGTCGGTGTAAGGCACGCCCACCTTGCGCAGCGCCGCCATGTTGGCGCCGATGCCGGCGTTGGCCGCGGCATTCGCGAGCCAGGGGTACGACGGCATGTTGGACTCGGGCACCACGTCACGCGGGTTGTTCAGGTGAACACGGTGCCACTCGTCGGAGTACTTGCCGCCCACGCGGTGCAGGTCCGGACCGGTGCGCTTGGAGCCCCACTGGAAGGGGTGGTCGTAGACGAACTCGCCGGCCACCGAGATCGGGCCGTAGCGCAGCGTCTCGGCGCGGAAGGGGCGCACCATCTGCGAGTGGCAGTTGTAGCAGCCCTCGCGCAGGTAGACGTCCCGGCCGGCCAGTTGCAGCGCGGTGTAGGGCTTCAGGCCCTCGACCGGCTGGGTCGTCGAGTGCTGGAAGAACAGCGGAACGATTTCGAGCAGACCGCCGACCGAGACGGTCAGCAGGATCAGCACGATCATCAGGAAATTGCTGGTCTCGATCTTCTCGTGACCCGACACAGCTTGGTTATGGCTTGCCATGTGCTTCTCCAATCGGTCAGGCGTGTGCCGGGGCGGGAATCGCGATCGGCTCGATCTTGCCGCCAGCGACGGTCTTCAGGACGTTCCAGCCCATGATCACCATGCCCGACAGGTAGAGCAGGCCACCCAGGACGCGGATCACGTAGAAGGGATAGGTCGCCTTGACGCTCTCGACGAAGCTGTAGACCAGCGTGCCGTCGGGGTTCGTGGCACGCCACATCAGGCCCTGCATCACACCGGCAATCCACATCGCGGCGATGTACAGCACGATGCCGATGGTGGCCACCCAGAAGTGCAGCTCGACGGCGCGCATGCTGAACATCTGCTTGCGACCGAACATGCGCGGGATCAGGTGGTACAGCGAGCCGATCGACACCATGCCCACCCAGCCCAGGGCACCGGAGTGCACGTGGCCGACGGTCCAGTCGGTGTAGTGGG
>DAOLLE010000351.1:0-4202 GCA_035331205.1 Burkholderiaceae bacterium | reverse complement strand
GCCCTGCCCCTGGTGCGTGCTGCAGCGGGTGATCTTCCTGGCCATCGGCGGGGTGGCGCTGGCGGGGCTGATCGCGCCGGCACGTGCCGCCCAGGCGCTGCTGGGCGGCGTCGGCGCGCTGCTGTCGCTGTGCGGCGCGGCCGCGGCGCTGTACCAGAACCTGGTGGCGGCCAAGTCGGCCTCCTGCGCGCTGTCGCTGGCCGACCGCATCGTCTCCGGCCTGGGCCTGGACCGCTGGCAGCCCGAGGTCTTCGAGGTGCGCGCCAACTGCGCCGAGGCGGCGGTGTCGATCCTGGGCGTGCCCTTCGAGATCTGGAGCCTGCTGCTCTACCTCGCGCTGGCCGCTGCGGCGCTCTGGCTGGCGCTGGGCCGCCCGGGCGCGCGACGCGGCTGACGCATCGGCCAGCCCTTCGCCCCACCCAGAACGACAAAAGCCCCGACCTTGCGGCCGGGGCTTTTGTTTTGGGTGCTCTGCCGATCAGGCGAAATTCGCTTCGGCGAAGGACCAGTTGGCCAGCTTGTCGACCACGGTCTCGACGAACTTCTGGCGGGCGTTGCGGTAGTCGATGTAGTAGGCGTGTTCCCACACGTCCACGGTGAACAGGGCCTTGTCGGCCGTGGTCAGCGGGGTGCCGGCAGCGCCCATGTTGACGATGTCCACCGAGCCGTCGGCCTTCTTGACCAGCCAGGTCCAGCCCGAACCGAAGTTGCCCACGGCGCTCTTGACGAAGGCTTCGCGGAAGGCGGCGAAGCTGCCCCACTTGGCGTTGATCGCCGCGGCCAGCGCGCCGCTGGGCTCGCCACCGCCGTTGGGCTTCAGGCAGTTCCAGAAGAAGGTGTGGTTCCACACCTGGGCGGCGTTGTTGTAGACGCCACCGCTGGCGGTCTTGACGATCTCTTCCAGGCTCTTGCCGGCGAACTCGGTGCCCGGCACCAGGTTGTTCAGGTTCGTGACGTAGGCCTGGTGGTGCTTGGCGTGGTGGAAGTCGAAGGTTTCCTTCGAGATGTGGGGGGCCAGCGCGTCGGCGGCAAACGGCAGGGCAGGCAGTTCGAACGACATGATCGGTTCCTTCGAGGGGATCGTTGCTGCACTGCCGCAGAGAAGTCAGGCAGTGCAGGGAGGTACGGCAGCGCGAGATTGTAGGTAGGAGCGCCCGATCGTGCAGGACGCGGCCGATCGCCCGGCAAGGCCACGGGACAACCGCCGACCCGGCCGGGCCGACGCCTCAGAGATCGCGCCGGGCCACCTTGCGCCGGAAGGCCTCGTCGATGCGGACCTCGCGCGGCCCCGGCTGCAGCGTGAAGGCCTGCCCGGCCGCCAGCGTGCCCGCTCGCGCCACGCGCAGGTAGAAGCCGCAGTGGCCGGACTCGGCCATTGCCTTGGCGGCGCGCGCGAAGCCCATCACCGCGACGAACTTGTAGCAGGGTTGGCGCGGCTCGCTGACCACCAGCTCGCAGTCGGGCAGCAGCAGGCGGTCACCCACCCAGGTCTCGGATTCCAGCAGGCCCTCGATCGTCAGGTTCTCCCCGAGCGCACCGCTGGGCAGGCCTTCGTCCAGCAGGCCGGTGTCCGGCATGTGCTGGCGCCGGGCCCACTCCCAGAAGGCGTAGTGCTCCACCGGGTAGGCGTACACCGCCTTGGTCAGGCCGCCGTGCACCGTCGGGTCGGCCTGCTCGTCGCCCGCCAGGCCCAGCGGCCCGACCGCCACCGGCCCGGCCACCGCCTGCTTGCCGAAGGCCGACATCACCGTGCGCCCGCCCACCGGCAGGCGGCGCACGCTGCCGACGTTGACGGCCTTCACGTGGCCGGCGTGAGGGGTCGAAGCAGGCGTCGTCATGGGCGCTCCTGGGATCGTTTCATCGCATCGGTGGTCGCAGCGGTCGGCTGCACCGCGAGGATCTGGGCCTGCAGCCGACCGTCATGCAGCTGCGCCCGGACCGTCTGGCCGACCGCGGCCTGCGCTGCCGAGGTCAGCGCGCGGCCCGATTCGTCACTCAGCCAGGCGTAGCCACGCGCCAGCACCTGCTGCGGATCGAGCGCGGCCAGCCGGGCCGACAGCAGCGCCAGCCGCTGCGACTGCGCCGCCATCTGCCGGCTCCCTGCCGTCTGGTGGCGCAGGGCCAGGCGCTGCAGCGCCTCGCGCTGCGTGCCCAGCGCCTGCGGCAGCGCCCGTTCCAGCCGCTGGCCGAACAGGGCGAGGCGCTCGCGCTGGCGGTGCAGCGCATCGCCCGGGCGGGCCAGGCGCAGCGCGACGTGATCGAGCCGCTGCGCCTCGCGGTCCAGCCGCCGGTGCAGGCGCTGCTGCATCAGCGCCGCCAGATGCCCCAACTCGCCCAGGCAGGCGGCCCGCTCCGGCGCGGCCAGTTCGGCGGCGGCGGTGGGCGTCGGGGCGCGCAGGTCGGCGGCGAAGTCGGCCAGCGTCACATCGGTCTCGTGGCCGACGCCACAGACCACCGGCAGCGCCGAGCCGGCCACCGCGCGCACCACCCGCTCGTCATTGAAGGCCCAAAGGTCCTCCAGCGAGCCGCCGCCGCGGCAGACGATCAGCGCCTCCACCTCCGCGCGCCGGTTGGCGGTGGCGATGGCCTGCGCGATCAGCGCCGGCGCGTCGGCGCCCTGCACCGGCGCCGGGTAGACGATCAGCTCGACCTGCGGTGCGCGCCGCGCCAGCGCGGTGGCCACATCGCGCAGCGCCGCCGCGCCCAGCGAGGTGACCACGCCGAGCCGGCGCGGGTAGGCCGGCAGTGGCCGCTTGCGCGTCGGGTCGAAAAGGCCCTCGCCCGCGAGCTGGGCCTTCAGGCGCAGGAACTGCTCCATCAACGCGCCAGCGCCGGCGCGGCGCATCGCCTCGACGACGAACTGCAGCTCACCGCGGGGCTCGTAGACGCCGAGCCTGCCCCTCAGCTCCACCGCCTGGCCGTCGGCCGGGGCGAAATCCACCAGGCTGGCGGCGCGGCGGAACATCGCGCAGCGCAGCGCGGCCGAGCCGTCCGGCGCCTTGAGTGTGAAGTAGCAGTGGCCGCTGGCCGCGCGCGTGAAGCCGGCGAGCTCACCTCGCACCGCCACCGCACCAAAGCGCGCCTGCAGGCTGTCACCCACCGCCTGGACCAACGCAGCGACCTCCCAGACCAGAGCGCCCGAGCGCGCCTCGTTCATGCCGCCGCCCCGGTGGACAGACCCGCCCAATGAGCGTCGGCCCAGGTGGCCCGGCCCGATCGCGTGCGTCGGCAGTGCGGTTCATCCACAGATCGGCGCACCTGTGCGGCGTTCCACAGACCGCCTCGCGAAGCCGCATGGCGCCGTACAAGTCGTTGATTTTCAATCACTTTTTTCGTCGCCAATTGTTGCCCGGGCCATCCACCGGGGCGCCGGGGCGCGCCGATGCTCGCTGTGCACCGCCTTGCCCACAAAGTTATCCACAGAAATGGACCGCCGCCGCCCCTCAGGAAACACCGGCCGCGCCCAGGGCCGTTCCGAGGGCCGACAGGCGCCGACTCTGGCAGAAGTGTCGGCCGGGGCCAGGCAGCAGCGGACCTTGAGGCCATAATCCGCGCCACGCGCTGCGGCCCGCCCCCAGGCCCCCGACGGGGTCCGACGGGAGGCCGGGCCGCCTTCGGCACCTCGCACTGCTTGTGCACCGCTTCGCACCGCTCGCCACGGGGGTACCCCTTGTTTTCGATCATACAAGCCGCTGGCTGGCCGATCTGGCCGCTGATCCTGTGCTCCATCGCCGCGCTGACCATCGTCATCGAGCGCTTCATGAGCCTGCGCGCCCGCAAGGTGGTGCCGGCGACGCTGCTCGGTGAAGTGGTGACGCTCACGCGCAGCGGCCTGCCCAATGCCGAGGTGATCGGCAAGCTCGAGGCCAATTCGGTGCTGGGCGCCGTGCTGGCCGCGGGCGTTCGCACCGCCGCGCAGGACCCGCGCGCCGACGAGTCCACGCTGCGCCACGCCTTCGAGGCCGCCGGCCGCGCCGCCGCGCACCGCCTGGAGCGCTACCTGAACACGCTGGGCACGCTGGCCTCGGCCGCACCGCTGATGGGCCTGCTGGGCACCGTGGTGGGCATGATCGAAATCTTCGGCTCGCAGGCCCCGGGCGCCGGCAGCAACCCCGAGCAGCTGGCGCACGGCATCTCGGTGGCGCTGTACAACACCGCCTTCGGCCTGATCATCGCGATCCCCTCGCTGATGTTCTACCGCT
>DAOLLE010000350.1:2521-4212 GCA_035331205.1 Burkholderiaceae bacterium | reverse complement strand
GAGGAACTTCAGGATCGTCTCGGGCGTGATCGCCGCGTGCGCCGCGTCGATGCCCGCTCCCGGCACGGTGGCCAGCAGTTCGGCAAAGGTGCGGGTGGCGCGGCCCTCGATCGACCCCTCGCCCAGCACCACGGTGGCATCGGCGGCCACCACGGTCTGGATCGCGCGGGCGAAGCGGGCGTCCGAGGCGTAGACCAGCCCCGGCGTGACCGTGCCCAGGATGTGGCGCAGCTTGCCGAAGTCGGTGGACACCAGCGAGTAGGCCGACGAGACGGACACGAAGGGCACGCCGGCCCACATCGCGCCCATCATGATCGTCAGGTGCTCCAGGTCGTTGTCCGACAGGATGGCCACCGGCCGCTCGGGCGACAGGTCCAGGTCGACCAGCGCCTGGCCGACCGCGCGGGCGCGCTGCAGCATGTCAGCGTAGCTGATGCGGATCCAGTCGCCGCGGCTGCCGTCGGGCAGCGCGGCGCGGCGGGCGGCGAAGGTGCGCTCGGGCGCCTGCTCGGCCCATTGCGCCAGCAGGTCACCCAGGTTTTCCGGGTGCCAGCCCAGCGCCTCGGTCGAGCGCAGGACCTGCGTGCCGTCGGCGCGCGTCTCCAGCGTCGCGTCGACGCAGCCGCCCACTCGGGCTTCGCGGTAGCGGGGGGCGCTCATCGCCTCAGCCCTCCTTCACGACCTTGCCCGCCCGGCCTTCCAGGAAGGCGCGCAGGCGGTCCTGGGCTTCGGGCGTGTTGCTGGCCACCGAGGCCATCAGCGACTCGGCGAACAGGCCCTCGCTGGGCGACATCTCGGCGATGCGCGGCAGCGCGTGCATCACCGCGAAGGCGGTCATCGGCGCGTTCTTGGTGATCTTCTCGGCGATCGCCACCGCCTTGGCGAAGCCCTCGCCGTCGGCCGTGCGGTAGTTGACCGCGCCGTAGCGCTCGCCCTGGTCGGCGTCGAAGACGCGGCCGGTGAGCATCATGTCCATCATGCGCGAGGTGCCGATCAGGCGCGGTACGCGCACCGAGGCGCCGCCGCCCACGAAGATGCCGCGCTGGCCTTCGGGCAGGCCGAAGTAGGCCGAGTCCTCGGCCACGCGGATGTGGCAGGACGCCGCGATCTCCAGGCCGCCGCCGACCACCGCACCGTGCAGCACCGCGATCACCGGCACCTTGCCGTACTGGATGGCCTCGAAGGCCGCGTGCCAGCCGCGCGAGTGCTGCACCGCCGCCAGCGTGTTGCGCTCCACCAGCTCCGACAGGTCCAGCCCGGCGCAGAAGTGCTCGCCCGCGCCGCTGAGGATCACCGCCCGTACGTCGGCCGGCAGGTTCACGAACACGGTGTGGATCTGGGCGATCAGCGTGTCGTTGATCGCATTGCGCTTGGTCGGGCGGTTCAGGCGCACATGCAGCATCGCGCCCGCCTGGGTGATTTCCAGCAGGTCCAGGCTGGCCAGCAGGCCGGTGACGGGTTGGAACTCGGGGGTGGCGGCAGGGCTCATGGCGGGTGTCGTGTGGGGGCGGCGCCGCCCGGTGGGTGGGCGCCACCCGGTGGTCGTCGGGTTGCCTGTAATGCTTACGTTACTGAAGCATCTGTGGGGTGGCATCATGCATCCGACCTCCCGTTGTTTCAATGGGGTAAGGGTTTGATTGCGGGTTTTCCCTAGAGCTTGACCACTCAAGTGGTTCATCAAATAAACTATC
>DAOLLE010000350.1:0-2421 GCA_035331205.1 Burkholderiaceae bacterium | reverse complement strand
GGAGAACACGATGAGCGCCTTCCTGCCCTACGGTGTCTACTGGTCCACCCCCTTCGCCAAGTGGCAGGGCTCGCTGGCCAACCTGAACTCGGTGCGCCTGGCGGCGATCACCGGCAAGGGCGTGCTGGACGCCAAGAAGTTCCCGATGGAGCGCGTGGACCTGGGCATCCTCGGACTGACCAACCCGCAGAAGGGCAGCTTCTACGGCCTGCCCTGGCTGACCGGCATGATGGGCATCGACCGCGTCGCCGGCCCCACCGTGCAGCAGGCCTGCGCCACCAGCGTGCGCTCGCTGCAGATGGCCACGCAGGAGATCAACGGCGGCACCGCCTCCTGTGCCCTGCTGGTGATGTGCGATCGCATGTCCAACGGCCCGATCGTCCATTACCCCGACGCCACCGCCCCCGGCGGCAACGGCATCACCGAGCGCTGGACGCTGGACAACTTCGCCGGTGACCCCTACGCCGGCAAGGCGATGCTGGAGACCGGCGAGAACGTGGCCGCCAAGTACGGCGTCACGCTGGCGATGCAGCACGAGCTGAAGCTGCACCGCTTCGAGCAGTACCAGGCCGCGCTGGCCAACGACCGCGCCTTCCAGCGCCGCTACATGGTCGACGCGCCGATCTTCGACTCGGGCTTCCGCAAGCAGAGCGGCGCGCTGTCGGCCGACGAGGGCGTGTTCCCGACCACCGCCGAGGGCCTGGCGCGCCTGAAGCCGGTGCGCGAGGGCGGCACCATCACCTTCGGCGCCCAGACCCACCCGGCCGACGGCAACGCCGGGGCGATCGTCACCACCCGCGAGATCGCCCGCGAGGTGTCGATGGACGCCGGCATCGAGATCGAACTGCTCGGCTTCGGCCAGGCCCGCGTCGAGAAGGCCCACATGCCGATGGCCCCGGCCCCGGCCGCGCTGAACGCGCTCAAGCACGCCGGCCTGACCATCGCCGACGTGGATGCCGTCAAGACCCACAACCCGTTTGCGGTCAACGACCTGGCCTTCTCGATGGACACCGGCTTCGACTGGCGCCGGATGAACAACTACGGCAGCTCCATCATCTGGGGCCACCCGCAGGGCCCCACCGGCCTGCGCGGCGTGATCGAGCTGGTCGAGGAGCTGGTTCTGCGCGGCGGCGGCGTGGGCGTGTTCACCGGCTGCGCCGCCGGTGACAGCGGCGTGGCCTGCGTGCTGCGCGTGACGGACAGCCGCGCCAAGTGAGCCGCGCAAAGCAAGCCGAAAAGTAAGCGCGCACTGACTCTTGCCCGCCTTTCCCCGCCAGACCGAACGCCCCAGGAGCCCCGCCATGCAGATCATCACCGCCGACCAAGCCGGCGCCCTCATCCAGGACCGCGCCACGATCTTCCTCGGCGGCCTGGGCATGGGCAGCCTGGCCGAAGAGGTGCTGCAGGGCCTGGAGCGCCAGTTCCTGGCCACCGGCCACCCGCAGCAGCTCACCACCTGGGCCTGCGGGGCGATCGGCAACTCGGGCGACGGCGGCATGAAGCACTTCGCCCACAAGGGCATGATCCAGCGCGTGATCGCCGGGCACTTCGGCCAGACCGGGCCGGAGATGATGAAGATGGTCCACGCCGGGGAGGTGCAGGCCTACAACTTCCCGCAGGGCTCGATCTCGCACCTGACCCGCCACGTCGCGGCCAACACCCCCGGCCTGCTGACCAAGGTGGGCCTGCGCACCTTCGTCGACCCGCGCTACGAGGGCGGCAAGATGAACGCCGCGTCCACCGAGGACCTGGTCAAGCTCGTCGAGTTCAACGGCGAGGAGTGGCTGCACTACCCGACGCCGGTGATCGACGTGGGCATCATCCGCGGCACCCTGGCCGACGAGAACGGCAACATCAGCGTGGACAAGGAGGGCGTGCTGCTCGAGCAGCTGGCCATCGCCCAGTCGGCGCGGCGCTGCGGCGGCATCGTGATCTGCCAGGTCGAGCGCGTCGTCGAGGCCGGCTCCATCCACCCCAAGCGCGTCAAGGTGCCGGGCTACCTGGTGGACTACGTGGTCGTGGCCACGCGGCCCGAGAACCACATGCAGACCATCTCGACGGTCTACAACCCCTCCTTCAGCGGCGATGTGAAGGTGCCGCTGGGGAACCTGGAGCCCCTGCCGCTGGACGAGCGCAAGGTGATCGCCCGCCGCGCCGCGATGGAGCTGCGCCCGGGCGCCATCACCAACCTGGGCATCGGCATCCCGGCCGGCGTGCCGGCGGTGGCGGCCGAGGAGGGCATCGCCGACCTGCTGACGCTCTCGGTCGAGTCCGGCGTCACCGGCGGCGTGCCGGCGCAGGGCGGCGACTTCAGCCAGGCCTACAACCCCGAGTCGATGGTCGAGCAGAGCGCGCAGTTCGACTTCTACGACGGCGGCGGCCTGGACTACAGCTTCCTCGGCCTGGCGCAGGTGGACCACC
>DAOLLE010000349.1:0-4224 GCA_035331205.1 Burkholderiaceae bacterium | reverse complement strand
GTCGAGCGCGACGCCCACAAGGGCATGGTGATCGGCGAGGGCGGCGAGCGCCTCAAGCGCATCGGTTCCGAAGCCCGCCAGGAGCTGGAGCGCTTGACCGAGGGCAAGGTCTTCCTGGAGCTCTGGGTCAAGGTCCGCTCCGGCTGGGCCGACGACGAGCAGCGCCTGAAGAGCTACGGCTACGAGTAAGGCGACCGGCTGCGCCATGGCCACCCGCCGCGCCGCGCCGCAGCCGCTGGCGGCCTACGTGCTGCACCACCACGACTGGAGCGAGTCGAGCCAGATCCTGGAGCTCTTCACGCGCGAGCAGGGCCGCGTCGCGGCCATCGCCAAGGGCGCCAAGCGGCCCTACTCCCAGCTGAGGGCGGTGCTGCTGCCCTTCCAGCGCCTGAACGTGCTGCTCGGCAGCAAGCGCGAAGAGCAGGGCAGCGAGGTCTCGCTGCTGCGCAGCGCCGAATGGGCCGGCGGCGGCGCGATGCTCGGCGGCGCCGCACTGCTGCCGGGTTTCCACCTGAACGAACTGCTGCTGCGCGGCCTGGCCCGGCACGACCCGCACCCGGCGCTGTTCGACGCCTACGCCGCCACGCTGCCCGTGCTCGCCGCGGGCGACGAGGCCGAGGTGGCCGCCGCGCTGCGCGCCTTCGAGCTCTGCCTGCTCGACGAGACCGGCGTGCTGCCCGAGCTCAGCCGCATCACTGCCACCCAGGCGCCGGTGGCCGCCGCGGCGCGTCACCTGCTGCTGCCCGAAGTCGGCGTCTGCGCCCAGCCCGGCGGCCAGGCCGGCACCGCGGGCATCACCGGTGCCACGCTGGTGGCGCTGCACGCGGCCCTGCGCGCGGGCGACCTCGGCGGGCTGCGCCAGGCCTGCCTCGGCGCCCTGCCCGAACTCAAGAGCCAGCTGCGCGCGCTGCTTCACTATCATCTGGGCACCGCGACGCTGCGCACCCGCGCACTGATGGTCGAGGTGCAGAAACTCATCGATTGACCCGCGCATGAATCCCCTCGTCGCCCCTGAAGTCGGTCACCACGGCGGCCGCACTGCCCTGTCGGTCAACCTCAACAAAGTCGCGCTGCTGCGCAACACCCGTCACCTCGGCATCCCGAGCGTCACCCGGGCCGCGCAGATCGTGCTCGAGGCCGGCGCGCAGGGCATCACGGTGCACCCGCGGCCCGACGAGCGCCACATCCGCGCCCACGACGTCACCGACCTGGCCGCGCTGCTGAAGGCCTGGCCGGCGGTGGAATACAACATCGAGGGCAACCCCTTCCACAACCTGATGGACGTGATCCGGCAGGTGCGGCCGCACCAAGCCACCTTCGTGCCGGACTCGGTGGGCCAGTTCACCTCCGACCACGGCTGGACCTTCCCGGACGACGCCGAGCGCCTGCGCCCGCTGATCGCCGAGTGCCAGGCGCTGGGCGTGCGCGTCAGCCTCTTCATGGACCCGATCCCCGAGATGATGCGCGCCGCCCGCGAGGTGGGCGCCGACCGCGTCGAGCTCTACACCGAGGCCTACGCCAGCGCCTGGGGCACGCCGCAGCAGGCCGACGTGCTCGCGCGCTACGTGCGCGCGGCCGAGGCGGCGCTGGCCGTGGGCCTGGAGGTCAACGCCGGCCACGACCTGAACCGCGACAACCTCAGCGACTTCCTGCGCGCCGTGCCCGGCGTGCTGGAGGTGTCGATCGGCCACGCGCTGATCGCCGATGCGCTGGAGCTCGGCTACACCGAGACGATCCGCGACTACCAGCGCTGCATCCAGAGGGCCTTCGCCGCATGATCTATGGGATCGGCACCGACCTCTGCGACGTGCGCCGCATTGCCGCCGCGCTGACCCGCCACGGCGACCGCTTCGCCGAACGGGTGCTCGGCCCCGGCGAGCTGCAGGTTTTCCACGCCCGCCGCGCGCGGGTGGAAAAGCGCGGCATCGCCTACCTCGCCACGCGCTTCTCGGCCAAGGAGGCCTTCTCGAAGGCCATCGGCCTGGGCCTGCACGCGCCGATGCGCTGGCGCGACTGCGAAACGCTCAACGCGGCCAGCGGCAAGCCCGAGATCCGCCTGCACGGCGACCTGGCCGCGTGGTTCGCCGCACGCCGGCTCACTGCCCACGTCAGCCTCACCGACGAGAACGACTACGCCACCAGCTTCGTCGTCGTCGAGCACCTGCCCGACTGACCCTCCCGCCGGATCCCCCCATGCACGACCACGCCCCCGTCGTCCTCGACATCGCCGGCCCGGCGCTGAACGCCGACGACCGCCGCCGCCTCGCCCACCCGCTCACCGGCGGGCTGATCCTCTTCGCCCGCCACTGGCGCGACCGCGCCCAGCTCACCGGGCTGATCGACGAGATCAAGGAGATCCGGCCAGACCTGCTGGTCTGCGTCGACCACGAGGGCGGGCGGGTGCAGCGCTTTCGCAGCGACGGCTTCACCCACCTGCCGGCGATGCGCACACTCGGTGAACGCTGGATGCGCGACGATGTCAAGGGTCACAAGGGCCAGCCCGGCAGTGGCGCGCTGGCCGCCTGCGAAATGGCCAGCGCCGCCGGCTACGTGCTGGCCGCCGAGCTGCGCGCCTGCGGCGTCGACCTGAGCTTCACCCCGGTGCTGGACCTGGACCACGGCCGCAGCGGCGTGATCGGCGACCGCGCCTTCCACCGCGATCCGCGCGTGGTGACGCTGCTCGCGCGCAGTCTGATGCACGGCCTGCTGCAGGCCGGCATGGCCAACTGCGGCAAGCACTTCCCCGGCCACGGCTGGGCGGAGGCCGACAGCCACGTCGCCGTGCCGCGCGACGAGCGCAGCCTCAGCGCCATCCTGGCCGACGACGCCCTGCCCTACGGCGCGCTGGGCAGCGTACTCAGCGCGGTGATGCCCGCGCACGTGATCTACCCGAAGGTGGACCGCCGCCCGGCCGGCTTCTCCGAGCGCTGGCTGCAGGACGTGCTGCGCGGCCGGCTCGGCTTCCAGGGCGCGGTGTTCAGCGACGACCTGAGCATGGAGGCCGCCCGGCGCGTGCCGGGTATGAAGGCGGCGAGTGGCGATGCCACGCTGAGCTACACCGAGGCCGCCCTGCTGGCCCTGCAGGCCGGCTGCGACCTGGTGCTGCTGTGCAACCAGTCGCTCGACGGCGGGGCGGCGGTGGACGAGCTGCTCGACGGCCTGGCCGACGCCCAGGCCCGCGGCGACTGGTCGCCCGATGCGGACAGCGAGGCGCGCCGCCTCGACCTGCTGCCGCTCACCCCGCCGCTGCCCTGGGACGAGCTGATGCACCAGCCGCGCTACCAGCGCGCGCTGGAGCTGCTGGCCGGCTGAGTCGCAGCACCGCCTTCAGCTCGCCTCCGGCTTGGCTGCGTCGCGTTGCGCCGCCAGCTTGGCCGCCTGCGCCACCCAGTTCTCGCGATAGACCCGCGAGCCGAAGTTCGGCAGGTGATGCGCCACCCAGGCCACCTCCGGCGCCGACCAGGCGGCGATCTGCCAGAAGTACCAGACGCCCTGCTGGTGCAGCCAGGCCTCGTTGACCGGGCCGATGCCGTCGATGACCTTGAGGTCGTCCGGCGTGCCGTGGCCTGTGCTCCCTGACTCGCTGCCCAACGGCTCAGGTGACACGCCCATCGGTGCCTGCCCGTCCCCCGCCGCCAGGACCAGCCCGGCCAGTTCGTCTTTGCTCGCCAGCGCCAGCGCGGACACCGGCGGGCGACCCGGCGGCGGCGCGCTCGGTGGCTGAGGCGGCTCGTCGGGCTCGACATCCGGCTGGGGCGGGGCGGCCCCTGCCTGCGCTGCCTCGGCCACGGCGACGCGCAGGCGCTCCAGCTCGGCCGTCAGCGCGTCGACGTGCTGCCGACAGGCCTCCTGCTGTTCGGCCGCCTGGCCGCGCGCCGTGCCCAGGGCGATCTCCAGCGCTTCGCGACGCCCGCGCTCGGACTCGGCGCGCTCGCTCAGCACCGCCAGCTGCTCGTCGTTGGCCCTCAGCGTGGCGTGCAGGCTGTCGAGCTCCGCCGTCCGCCGCGCCGCATCGGTCTGCGCGGCCTCCAGCGCCGCCTGCAGGGCCTCCAGCCGCTCGGCCTGTTCGGCCTGGCGCGCGTCACCCTCGGCCCAGGCCTGGGCATGCGCCTCGCGCTGCTCCTGCAGCGCCTGGGCGTGCGCGCGGCGTGCCGCCTCCGCCTCGTCCTGCTGCCGAGCCAGCGCGCCGAGCAGCTGGTCGCGCTGCGCATCGCGCTCGAGCGC